>NZ_DALZSV010000014.1:0-51745 GCF_032014955.1 Moraxella sp. CTOTU47724 | reverse complement strand
GATGATTGTTAGCTTTGTAATTGAAGATGACAGCACTGATTTAAAATAAAGATTTTATTTATCCATAAAAAACCCTAGCATAGGCTAGGGTTTTTTGTTGGTTGCCATTATTCTTCCACCCACTGTCCTTTTCGATAAACCAAGGCAAATTTAGTCGCTTTGCCGTCTTTTTCTGAGCCGATATATTGCTCTGCATTTTTACGACTCCAACGCAAAATTGTTGGATTGCCCTCATTGTCGGTATCTGGCGCGGTAAATAAATACTGGAATTTATCTTCCAACTGATCTTGTATCGCGCGTAACTCTGACAGTTTTGGTGGGCGCGTCTCGCGCACTTTAGGAAATTTTGACGCTGCCAAGAATAACCCTGCTGCCCCTTCACGCAAAATATAATGGTCATCAAATTTTTGTGACTTGAGTTCTGGCATAGGGATTGCGGTCATGCGTGGCGGCGCTGCATCGCCATTTTTGAGCACTTTACGGGTGTTATCGCACTGCTGACAGGCAAAATAGGCACCAAAACGCCCAGTTTTAAGCACCATTTGCCCATCGCATTTATCACAAGGTATGGTAGGCACATCGTCATTGCCTGCGGTTTCAAAGACGCCTTTTTCTAATAGATAGCCATCACAGTCAGGATTGTTACCACAGACATGGAGTTTTAACCCGCCATCGACGATATACCCATCCATCGCGGTATGGCATTTCGGGCAGCGTTTTTTCTCAAGTAGCGCTTGTATCTCGTCGTTGTTGTCCGCGTCGTCCTCACCGAGATTTTGGCTCTCTTTACTGGTTTGGCTATGAAAGGCTTCCACAGGCATCAAATTTTTGGTGCCTTTACAACGCTCTTTGGGGGGTAAATTATAGCCGGTACAACCCAAAAACACCCCTGTAGAGCCTGTACGGATCTGCATTGGGCGCTGACATAAGTCACAATGAATATCTGGGACATCGGTTGGGTCATTAGGCTTCATGCCGTCTTCGTCTTTGGCACGCTCTAACTTGCCTTTAAAATCGCCATAAAAATCATCCAGCACTTTTTTCCAGTTTTGCTGACCTTCAGCGACTTCATCTAGGTTTTCTTCAAGCCCAGCGGTAAAAGTATAGTCCATCAAATGCGGAAAGCTGTTAACCAATCTGTCAGTGACAATATCACCCATTTTTTCGGCGAATAAACGTTTGTTTTCTACCTTGACATAACCACGTTCTTGAATGGTTGAGATGATAGCGGCATACGTGGACGGACGACCAATCCCACGTTTTTCCAGTTCTTTGACTAGGCTTGCTTCAGTATAGCGTGCCGGTGGCTTGGTAAAATGTTGGGTAGGCTCGATACTATCGACCACCAATTTTTCCCCAATTTTTACATCAGGTAATAGATTGTCTTCATTTTTGGCCGGGGGCTGTACTTTGGTGTACCCATCAAAGGTCATCACCCGACCTTTGGCTCTAAGCTCAACCTCACCAGCATTGACAATCAACGTCATGGATTGGTACTGCGCAGGTGGCATCTGACACGCCACAAACTGGCGCCAAATCAGCTCATATAAGCGCTGGGCATCGCGCTCCATGTCTTTTAGCGAGGCAGATTGCACCAAGACATCTGATGGTCGAATCGCTTCGTGCGCTTCTTGGGCGTTTTGCTTGTTGCCATACACATTGGGCGATGTTGGGACATATTTTGCGCCGTATTGCTTGTCAATAAAACCGCGCACACTGGTGAGTGCATCCGCTGACAAAAAAGTACTGTCAGTACGCATATAGGTAATGTGACCTGCTTCATACAGGCGCTGAGCCAGCATCATGGTTTTTTTAACCGGAAAACCAAGGCGAGTACTTGCGGCTTGTTGCAAAGTTGAGGTGATAAAGGGTGCAGCAGGTTTTGACTGGGTAGGTTTTTCTTCCCGATCCGCCACGATAAAATCTGACTGTTCAAGCAGCGCAACAACGGCATTGGTCTGTGCTTCGTTTTTTAGTTCAAGGGGTTTGCCCGATTTTTTTACAGCTTCTAGGCGAATGGTCTCTTGTTTGGCTTGCTGACTGTGGGTATTGCTGTGAATTTCCCAATATTCCACTGGAGTAAAAGCGCGAATTTCACGTTCACGCTCCACTACTAGACGCGTGGCGACAGATTGTACTCGCCCTGCCGACAGTCCGCGCGCTACTTTTTGCCATAGCAATGGCGATACCATGAAACCTACGACACGGTCTAAAAATCGTCTAGCTTGCTGCGCGTTGACACGGTCATAGTTTAGCTTGGTCGGGCTTTTAAAGGCATTTTGAATCGCGTTTTTGGTGATTTCGTTAAATACCACACGGCTGTATTTGTCATCACTGCCACCGATGACTTCTTTAAGATGCCAGGCAATCGCTTCCCCTTCTCTATCCAAGTCGGTTGCAAGATAAATTTCTTTGGCGTCTTTGGCAAGGGATTTTAATTCTTTAATCACTTTAACTTTGCTGGGTAGAATTTCATAATGTGCCACCCAGTCGTGCTCGGGGTCAATGCCCATGCGCCGTACCAAGGCTTGCTGCGCTTTTTGCTCTTTGGTAAGCTTGGTATCCGACTTATCGTCGGTTTTTGCTGCGCCAGAACCCGACACAGGTAAATCACGCACGTGCCCTACACTAGAGCGGACGATAAAATCATTTCCCAGATACTTATTGATGGTTTTGGCTTTGGCAGGGGATTCCACAATCACCAAGGCTTTGCCTTGCCCCGACGTTTTAGGCGCTGTTTTTGATACTGCTGTTGATTTGGGCGCGGCGGCTTTGGTGTCTGCTTTTGTATCAGCCGTATCCGTGGTTTTGGTTGATTTTCTCGCTGTCGGTGTTTTACTCATGTTGGGTTCACAAAATCATTAAAAAGGGTAAGTTAAAATACGAAAAGTTAGTTATTCTGCACCAATTTGGCATAATCATGCAATTTACTTTTTAACATGATTAGGTCTTTTTCGGTGGTTTCAAGTTCTGATTTCATGCCCAGTTGGCTATTTTCTTGCCAATAAATACACACAAAATTGGCTTTACAGCTTAAACCTTTAACGGTTGTTGCGATGGATGCCGGTAAATCCACCTCCCGATTATCGAGCGCAAAATTAGCGGGATAATGCCCGGTAAAGGGTCGCCATTTGCCCTCAATCACCTGATAATCACAGGGGCGCATCTTCGCGTCCTCAATCACCACGCCGTACTGCGCCATCATGCCTTTACCGCGTTCGCCTGTATCGCCGATAATCCAATCGGGGCATGCGACCAGTTTTGGCTGCACGCCTACGCGTCTGGCTGCCATGCGTAGATTATCACGCATGGTCTCGCGAGCAGAGGGTTTTAACCCCATGATACTACCGACAATAAACACCCCGATGGCGATGGCTATCCATATTCCCATTGATTATATTACTCGTACCAGCTACTATTTTTGGATTTTTTAGATGACGTTTTTGCTTCAGTTTTGGTGTCAGCTTTATCAGTCGGCTGCGGCTCGGAAGCTAGCATATCCATAATTGGCTGCCACTGGGTTTGAATGTCGCGATACGGTTTTTGGCTTTTATCAAAAATCGTCAAGCCACGCTCTGCCAACGCTTGATAAATACTACGCTCAGATAGCCAAGCCAGGGGCTGCTGCCCAATATCAGCAAAATACGCCATCAGTTTTTCGGTCGGCTCATTGTCCTGCATCAATTGACTACGCACGCGATTGGCAACCAGATAAATATCGACTTTGCCTTTGCGGATACGTTTGATGTCTTCTAGGCTTTTTAAAAAGCGTTTGGTACTGTCAATATCAAAAAAAGCGGGTAAAACAGGAATTAAAATCGCCTTGCATTCGGCAATCAGCTGCTCGGCTTTAGTGCCTGATAACGCACCTGGGGCATCAATAATCAGCCAGTCATTTTTACCCAGGGTTTTTGGGATATCACCTATATCATTGCTATCGCGCCAGTCAATACCGATAACGGCAGGTACGTCCGCTGGGCGCATTTTTAGCCACTGTAGGCTTGATTTTTGGGGGTCTGCATCTGCCAATGCCACTGTTTTGCCTTGGTTTGCCAATGCCGCCGCTAGACTTACCGCAATGGAGGTTTTACCACATCCCCCTTTTTGATTGGCGATTAAAATTTTTTGCATGACCCTCACCCTGTTGATAAAAAATTAATGCAATATCACCACATTAACTCAAAAATTTGACCCTGTTAATTTGACGCTATTCATTTGGTTGTATTAAGTAGCCTAACAAAATTTTAACCATTGATAAATGCTTTTATATAAATAATCTGCTAAATTAAAAAATATCAATTCATTAACGGTTTGATCGGTTTAGCCAGTTTTTGACTGGCTAATAGCGACCGTAAACCTCAAAGGTACCACCATGACGATGCTTTCATTCATAGAGACCTATCACCCAGCAACCACCTCAAAAAAAATGCTTGGACTGTTTGCTGTCACTACCTCGATGACAGGTTGTGCTACCTTGGGCGGCGGATTAACACCCACTCAGTGCCAACAAAGCAATTGGCAAACCATTGGTTATCAAGATGGTTTACTGGGTCGCAGTCAAGATTATATTCAAAAGCATATCAAGCAATGCGCTAAAGCCAATGCTGTACCCAACCAGCAACAGTGGCGACAAGGTCGTGAAGAAGGATTAAAACGTTATTGCACACCGCTACGCGCTTACCAGTTGGGACGTGAGGGCTATGACTACAATGATGTATGCCCACAATCGATGACGCTTGATTTGTTAAAAGCGCATGACGAAGGTTATCTCAACTACCAACGTGAGCAAAGGCTAAATCAACTGTGGTACAACACCGACCCATTTTGGGGCTCACCCTTCTACGGTAGTCGTTTTGGTGGTTGGGGCGGTTTAGATAGAGGGTCACGTCCGTATTATCCGCGGAGTGTACCTAACATCCGTTACCCAAAATACAGCGATACCAATCAGCCTAAATCAAGCCAACCTGTAGCGCCTCGCCCTATTACCCCTAGCAATGATGCAACCATAGGTTCAAAAAATAATCGCAGCTAAGATAAAAACAACGCGACGAACTTATCGTGAAATTTTGTTTTGAAATCTCGTTGCGCAATCTCATTGAACGATGGAACCCGCTGCTTGGAACCCAATGCGTGACGACGATAATTTACAGGTTAGAACTAAAAAAGAAGTTCGGGTGTATTTAACCGAACTTTTTTATTAAACCAGTAGCTTATTAAATCAACCGCTTATCACCTCAATAGCTTAACCCATTACAGTAGTCAAAATAGCCGTGTGCTTGATCCGCTTGGTTATCAAACCAAAGGATTGATTGTCGGTATTTTTTGGCTTTCAGCGTTTTGGCTGGCGTTGGATCTTTGAGACGCTTTGTTTTTCTGAGATTTGGTGGGGTCAAAGCTTTGTACAGCGGGTGCGGTTGGTACCCCTTTTTGCTGAAGCTGCTCGTCAATCTGCCCCGCTTGGATGTTTTCCCCTTCAAATACACGGATATGCTCATCACGCTTTAACTGCAAATTTTCAAAGTCAAACAACTCACGGTCAGCGAGCTGTGACGGTGCGACATTTTGCATCGCGCCGAATATCGAATCCAAGCGATTCGGGTATTGTTGATCCCATGTACGCAGCATGTCATTAATCATCGCCCGTTGTAGGTTTTCTTGACTGCCGCACAGGTTACAAGGAATAATCGGAAACTGCTTATAATTGGCATATTTGATAATGTCTTTTTCTTCCACATACGCAAGCGGACGAATCAAAATATTTTGCCCATCATCCGATAACAGTTTTGGTGGCATCGCTTTGAGACTACCGCCGTGAAATAAATTTAAGAAAAACGTCGCCATGATATCATCACGGTGATGACCCAGTGCCACTTTGGTTGCACCGATTTGTTTGGCAAATCCATATAACGAACCACGGCGCAGACGTGAACAGGCAGAACAGTAAGTTTTACCTTCTGGTACGATTTGCTTGACCACGCTATAGGTATCTTTTTCTAAAATATAATACGGAATGCCATGCTTGGTCAGATAATTGGGCAAAATATCTTCAGGGTAATCAGGTTGTTTTTGGTCAAGATTGACGGCAATCACATCAAACTGAATCGGTGCTATTTTCTTTAAGAACAATAAAATATCCAGTAAGGTAAAACTGTCTTTACCGCCTGAAATACACACCATGACCACATCACCGTCTTCAATCATGTTGTAGTCACGAATCGCCCAAGAGACCAGCTTACGTAATTTTTTTTGTAGCTTACGAAAACGCGCGGATTTGATGTCATCGCGTTGACTGTCCCCTTTGGCATCGCCCAATGTTTGCTGCGCGTCATTTTTTAAAGCATCATTGTTTGACGCATCATCATCCCAATCATTATCATCAAGCCCATCTATGTCACTATCTGAGTCTACGTCACTCTCTAATAGTTGGGCTGATAATTGGGGATTTAATTCAACGGCAGACATGGTTGCCGCTGGGTTTACAGAATTGTTTGATTGCATAAAATACCTAACTGATGATAAACCAATAAATAAAAATATGAGGACGCTTCAGCTATCAACGACGCGTAATTGATTGGGATAATTGCAAATAAAAAAGCATTTAGCGTAAGGCGGACTAAAATACCACCCACAATAAATGCTTGATTGAGCGTATCTATAGCCGCCTATCGGATAGGAAATGCTTATCAGATAGGCGGCTATTATACGGCAAAATTACGCGCTTGTAGTCACTTGAATGACAGCTTGCTGTTTTAGAACATATTTTTTATCCGCGTCATCCAACTGGTATTTTCTTTTTTTACTTGCTCCTCGATTTGTTTTTGTTGCTGCTCAAGCTTGATATCCATCAGATTTTTTTCTTTAAATAGACTATATTGGGCATCGCCTTTGTAAAACTCAGTTTCACGGTAACTGTCATACGCATGTTGGAATAGCACATTGAGTACAGCGGCGAGCGGCAAAGCAATCAGCATACCTGCAATGCCTGCCAGTGCCGCCCCGGCAAGTACCGCAAACATCACCCATAATGGTGATAAACCAATTTTATCCCCCAACAATAACGGCTGCAAAACATAACCTTCCACCGCCTGCCCTACCATGAAGGCACCGACAATTAGCACTAAATGTACCCAGTCGACGCCAAATTGAAACAGCCCTGCAATAATCGCCGCAATAAAGCCAAGGGTAAAGCCAAGATACGGCACAAAACTTGCGATACCCGCTATCATACCGATGATAAGACCGACTTTAAGTCCAATGAGTTGCAATTGTACCGCATACACCATACCCAGCAGCACCATCACCAGTAACTGACCTTTGATAAATGACATCAACGCTTCATCACTTTCTTTGGCGATACGATAGACCGATGGAATATAACGGTTGGGAATCATATGACGCATTTTTACCAAGCGCTCATCCCAATTATATAAAAAATAAAACATCAAAATCGGCACCAGTACCACAATGCCCGCCACGTTGATTATATTCATGCCTGATAACATTAAATTGGTAAAAAATGAGCGTGCATCGGTGATATTGTAGTTTTCTTTGAGAAAATCGACCAAGCCTTTGGACATATCACGTACTTGCATGGCAGGTAAACGTATGGGTGTGTGAGAACGCACCCAGCCTCGAAGCGTATTGTTATAATAGTCAATTGCCGTCGGTACATACTTCCATGCCGATTGTAACTGCTCCCACACCAGTGGAATGAGCCACCAAAGTATCAATCCAATCATCAGCGCAGTGGACAAATATACCAGCAAAATCGCCACCCAGCGGCGAATGTGTGCCTTGTCCTGTAATTTTTGCACCAACGGATTAATCGCATACGATAAAATAAATGCTACCAAAAATGGCAAAATTACCGATTGTAATTGATAAATGATATAGCCTATTGCAACCAAAAATAGCGATATAAATACCCGTTTGAAAAACACATCTTTCGTAAATCGATAAGGGAATGGGTTGTACATAGGTTCCTCAAAAAAGCCAAATACGCCAAAAATATAAGGGTAATGTCAAATAAAAGACGGTCACTGCCATCGTTGTATTTTCGACTAATTTTAGGTAATTTGACAAAAATAGATAGCGCAAACTGCACAACTCATACAAATATTCAAAGCTATGTTATAAAGCCCTATCACATTTGTGAGGCTAGAAGGCGTCATCAACGATAAACAGCCTAATGCTAGCCAGGTAGGAAAGCGATGGATTATTTTTCTTTTTGATGGGAATTTGGGTATAATGCGCGTATTACTTTTCCCAATGATTCTGGCGATAGGAAGACCATGACTACACAACCCACTTCGTTAAGTTATAAAGATGCTGGCGTCGATATCGATGCTGGCGAAGCGTTAGTTCAGCGCATTAAATCAGTTGCCAAAGCAACTAGCCGCTCTGAAGTAGTCGGTGGTTTGGGTGGATTTGGCGCCTTGTGCCGTATTCCACAAGGCTATAAATCCCCTTTATTGGTCTCAGGGACTGATGGTGTCGGTACCAAACTCAAACTGGCTTTACAACTTCAGCAGCACGACACCATTGGTCAAGACTTGGTCGCGATGTGTGTCAATGACCTGCTAGTCTGTGGCGCCGAGCCGTTATTTTTCTTGGATTATTATGCCACAGGAAAACTGGACGTCGATACCGCAGCAACGGTTATCAGTGGTATCGGTGACGGCTGTAAATTGGCAAATTGTGCGCTCATCGGTGGCGAGACGGCTGAAATGCCGGGTATGTATCAAGATGACGACTATGATTTGGCAGGTTTTTGTGTGGGCGTCGTCGAAGAGTCGGAAGTTATCACGGGTAAAAACGTTGCCAACAGTGATGTGTTAATCGGTATCGCCTCTAGCGGCGTGCATTCAAATGGTTATTCATTGGTGCGTAAAGTCATTGAAGTCAGCGGTGCCGATGTTGCCACTGAACAATTAGACGGCAAAGCATTAAAAGACGTGTTGATGGCACCGACAAAAATCTATGTCAAAGCCATTGGACAACTGCAAAAAACCTTGGGCAACGCAAGCTTGCATGCGATGGCACATATCACCGGCGGCGGCTTGACGGAGAACCTACCACGCGTATTGCCCGACCATTTGGCGGCGCAAATTGATGTGAAATCTTGGACATTCCCGCCTGTATTTGCTTGGTTGCAAGAAAAAGGCAATATTGCGCAAATGGAAATGTACCGCACTTTTAACTGCGGTGTGGGTTTTGTCGTCGTGGTACCGGCAGATAAAGCAGACCAAGCCATTGAATTACTCAATGAACAAGGCGAAACCGCATGGAAATTGGGTGAAATCGTTGAAAGAAAGGGCGATGCGGTAACCTATCGCTAATTTTATCAGCGACTCAATCGGTTACTTTACTATTGGGCTATTTTACCCTTAAGCTAATTTACCCTTTAGTTAATTTACCATTGAGCTAGTTTAAAAGGTGCGTTTTTACGCACCTTAGTTTTTCCAACCTATTGCTTTGCTATCCTTATGAATTTGAACATGACAAACCCTACCCCGTTAAAAATTGCCGTCCTCGTCTCTGGTAGTGGCAGTAACCTGCAAGTATTAATTGATAAGCAGCTACAGCAACTATTGAACATTCAAATCGTGGGCGTGATTAGTAATAAAGCCGATGCCTATGCGCTTGAGCGCATCCGCCTTGCCAATGAGCAACAAGTCAATATTGCAACCGCGGTGATTGAGCGTGACGATAATGGCAAAAAATATACCCGTGTCGGTTTTGAACAACAGGCACTGCAAGAATTACGCGCTTGGCAACCTGATTTGGTGGTATTGGCAGGATTTATGCGGATTTTAACGCCACTGTTTATTGATGGTGTCACCAGCAGCACGGGATTAAACGTGCCGATGATAAATCTGCACCCGTCACTGCTACCCAATTATAAAGGCTTGGACACCCATACCCGCGTGTTACAATCTGGCGAGCGCTATCATGGTTGCAGCGTGCATCTGGTAACGAGCGAACTCGATGCAGGGGAAGTCATCGCACAAGCGGTGACCTGCGTCAACGCGGCTGAAAATGCTAGCCAATTACAGCAGCGCGTCCATGCGATGGAACACCAACTGCTGCCTATGGTGGTGGGGTTATTTGCTGAGCGGATTGTTTGGCTTAACAATAACCAACTCACCAACCGCCTTGGACTCAATTTGCCTATCAAGTTATGGTTATAGTTAAATTATGGCTATTATCAAAAAAAACGCCTACAATCAAATTTAGGCGTTTTTTATGTTTATCACAGTTTATCCTCGAAGTGCCGATACACTCAGTATCACGATTAGCAAAAATACATAGCGCCCTACCCACACGTTGTCTAAAAATGCGTTAAAGCAAAGCTTACGATCGTAGGTCAGACATTGTTTATTTTGTCGGTAAAACATGGCAACGATAGGTAGCAGCGCCAATACTGAAAGCGCGCCAAAATAATGCCAAAACACGCCCGCCAAACTGAGCAAAAATACCCCTTGAAGTAGGCTAATTATCAACACATCGTGTTTACCAAATAAAATCGCGGTGGATTTGACCCCAATTTTTAAATCATCCTCACGATCTGCCATCGCATATTGGGTATCATATGCCACCGTCCAGCACATATAGCCGAAAAACAGCAGCCAGCACCAAATATCAACCTCGGTCTGCCCTGTTAATACTTGCGATACCGCAACATACGCCATCGGAATCGCCCAACCAAAAGCCGCTGCCAAGAATACTTGCGGCAAATGGGTAAAGCGTTTCATAAACGGATAGATAAACGCCAGCGCCACCGCACCAAATGACCAAATAAAAACCTGCACGGGCAAAAATATTAATAACGCTGCACTCACCCAAGATAAAATTAAAAACGTCCAAACCGCTTCTTTACCCGTCAAGCGACCATCCGCCAGCGGTCTACCTTTGGTTCGCGACACATGCCCATCGACTTTTCTATCAGCAAAGTCATTGATGGCACAGCCTGCCGCTCGCATCAACACCGCACCCACCGCAAAGATTGCCACCACATGCCAAGGGGGGAATTGCTCAAACCCTTTTGCCGCCAAAAAAACCGCCCATAAAGTCGACCAAAACACCAGCTCAATGCCCACAGGCTTATCAAAGCGGGTCAGGTGAATATAGGCTTGTAGCTTATCTTTAAAAGACAGAGTGTGTGTAGTCATAGAATTGTTAATTAAACTAATCAAAAAGGGGGATAAAGTTGATGCTAGTGTAACGCTAAACGTTAGCCAAATCGTCGATAAATTTGTTACCCTTACAGCTGTAAGCCAATCATCAGCAGTTGGTAATCCAGCCCAATCGGCGATTGGTCTTGCAAATAGCGTCTAAATGTCGCCGTATCGATGCTGTCTTTGCCAGAGACGGCGCCGCCCATTTGCTTGAGATTTTTTAACAGACTTTTTAAATTGTCATAAGAAAAGGCAAACGATTGCTCGGTGTGATATATTAGCGTGCCTTGACGCTGTTGCTGCAAGGTCTCTATCGCCGCTAGCCAAGCGTGACTGGGTAAAAAATCAAAAACAGGTAACTTGGGAAAGCGCTGACTGACTTCATGAAAAGAACCTGCCACCGGAATCGCCAAATGCAGCTGACCTTTGGTTTTGACGATGCGCCCAAGCTCTGCGATAACGCTTGGCGATGTCCAATGAAGGGCAAAACTACTCATCACCAAATCGGCTGATTGATTCGCCAATGCCATATCTGCCATATTGGCGCAAAGCGCTTGGCTGTGCAGCGTCATTGGAGAAGTTGGTGAGGATGAGGTAGATGACAGCGGCATCGACAAAAGATGCGCGACTCGCTGTTGCCAAATTGCAAGCATACTGGCAGCAGTATCGACGCCATATAACTGAGCGGAAGCTAACGCTGCATTTTGTAAAAACTTTGACATCACCGCCTGCGTCAATTTTCCTGTGCCACAGCCCACATCAACCACGCACATATCGGTTACGCCGGTATGGTAACGCACAATGAGCTGCGCCAAATGCTCTGCCACCTGCGATTGAATCGGCGTGGCGGCATCGTATGAGTTGGCAAATTGTTCAAAAACAGGGGTGACAGTACAGGTCATCATCGACTAAAACAACAAATCAGTCAACTTTAACACTATTAATCAGCCCTGCATAGTCATAATCGTCTTGTGTGAGCAAATCAACCCCGCAAGGCAAATTGCCTATCCAATCCAAAAAGCGATTAATCATGGCTTTGCCAACAAAAGATTTGCCATGCTGCGGCACAATCATCTCGACATCTAACTGCCGAACCGCATCTGCCCAAAAACGGGTGACTTTATTACTGACCATGTAGCGCTGATGAAACCCTCGCATGGTCGGAATATGGGAATCAAAATCTTCCACTGGCACATTCGCATCACCGAGCAACGAAGCCCCCATATCGCCTGAAAATAAAATTTTGCTGATGGGGTCATAAAACTGAAAATTACCTTCTGAATGCAAAAAGTGCGCAGGCAAAGCAAATAACTGGCTTTTCCCCAAAGGCAACACCGCGCCTTCATCTGGTAGCGCAATCAAGCGCTTAAGATACCCTTCTTGCAGACGGTCAGTGGTAAACGCGGAGTTAAGATGCGGTAAAAAACGCTCCCACAATCTTGAGATGACGATATTGGCTTGGGTATGCAATAGCCAACGCGGCAATGACGCAATGATATCGGGGTCTTGGTGTGAGCCAATCACATAGCGGATATGCCTTATATCCGTATGTTTGAGCAGTGCTAGGGTTAGCGGCGTATAGGTCAAATCCCCACCTGGGTCAATAACCGCGCCGACAGTTTCTTCATCTGAGTGCAAAATTAAAAATTGATTGGACTGAATACCGTCACCTTTTACCAAATCACTAAACATAATGCACTGATGCTTGCCATTATCAAAAATTATTTTACCGCTCATAACCTATCTACCCATTTAACCGACAAATAAAACTTAGACCACTAATAAAACATGCTATAACATACGCTATAAAATTGTCCAGCAAAGTGACTTTGAATAACTCTGAGTGACTTTGCAAACCATTGTTAACCGTTCGTTATTTGCCTCAATAAACTGTCTTTAAACCCTTAGAAATAGTGAGGATTATAGCACTTTATTGACGGGGTTGAGGGCATTTTTACCTAAATCAATGTTAACTAAATTGTGCTCAAATTTGTTTTTAGTGGTATCATACCAAGCAATTTTTTAGGCAAAATTTGTGTGCTTTAAGCGCATGATTGCTACAAACGGTAAAGGCAATTTGTTATGATTTTGGCACTTGAAAGTGTGTTTGACCAATGCTCGGTGGCATTCATGGATTTAGCGGGTAATGTCGTCGCTGAACAGACCCTGACGGGAAATCGTCTGCAAACCCAGCAAATTTTGCCGATGATACACGCGCTGATGACAGCATCATCGATTGATTGGTCACAACTGACTGCGATTGCTTTTAATCGAGGACCCGGGGCTTTTAGTGGCATACGCATTAATACGGCGGTAGCGCAAGCCATCGCTTTTGCCCATGATGTGCCTTGTTTGCCTATATCAAGCCTGCAAGCTATCGCCCAAGCGGCATTTGAACGACACCAAAGCCCCCACGTATTGGCGCTGACAGATGCGCGCATGAACCAAGTGTACGCAGGTGAATACGCCGTGAGCGATGGTATCATGCAGCTTGTGGCAGGCGCTACTGAGCATTTGCTTGATTATGACAGTGTGATAGACAAAGACTTAGCCTTAGTAGGCAATGGCGCAACCTTGGTCAATGCGCAGCTAGGTCAAGCCATCTTTGCCGATATTCGCCCCTCAGCCGTTATCATTGCCAAACTTGGGCTAACCTTGTACCAGCAGCACCAATCCGTCCCTGCTGAGCTGGCACTGCCGGTTTATTTAAGAAATAATGCGTGGAAAACCCTAGCCGAACAACAAAAGGCTTAATTTATCGGCTGATTACTCATGTTGTGTTAAGTTTGACTCGCTACCCTTTACCTTGTTATAAGCGCAAAAATTGTTAGCTTTGACTGTTAATAACTAACATAGTTGGATACGTTATGGATCTTATTTTGATTTTTAAAGCCATCATCATGGGCATGGTTGAGGGCATTACCGAATTTTTACCGATTTCAAGTACCGGGCATTTAATTCTTGCCGACTCCCTGTTAAATTTTTGGACCAAAGATAAAGCCGACTTGTTTATCGTCGTCATTCAACTGGGAGCGATTTCAGCGGTAATTTATTTGTACTGGGGGCGGCTATGGCGCGCCTTGATGGGACTTATTACGGGTAAAGACCCTGAGCGTAACAACCCGCGTCAATTGGGTATCTCGCTGATTATTTCCACCATTCCGATTATGCTGATAGGTTTGCTGTTTGATAAAGCGTTAAAAGCGGCGTTATTTAACCCAACCGTAGTGGCGATCTCATTGATTGTCGGTGGTTTGATTATCTTTTGGGCGGAGCGCCAACAACACAAACATACGGTCAAATATGCCGAAGCAGAAGATATCGATATTAAAACGGCGATTATCATTGGTTTGATTCAATGTCTTGCCTTGATTCCTGGTACTTCTCGCTCAGGGTCTACCATTATCGGCTCGCTATTTTTGGGGGTATCACGTAAGGCGTCTGCGGAGTATTCTTTCTTTTTAGGGATTCCTGTATTGGTGGGTGCTGGGCTACTAGATCTGACCAAAAACCATCATATTTTAACCACCACTGAAGACTGGACCATCATGGCAGTGGGTGTGGTAGTCTCATTTATTTTTGCCATGATTTTCATCAAATGGTTGGTTAACTGGGTCAGTACCCGCGATTTTACGATTTTTGCTTGGTGGCGCATCGTGGTAGGCGTACTGGTACTCATCGCTGGTATGCTGGGCTATATTTAAATCCCTATGCTATCTCATCAATCAATCCAACTGTATTATGTTGACACTTTGCCAAGCGAGCAGCGTTTGGCAAATGTTGAAACGATACTCGCCCCTTTATCCGTCAATTTACAATTGCAAAAGATTACTAGCAAAGTAACTCAAAAATGGCTGAAATCAGTCGATGATAACAGTGTGCTGATTGATGAGGTAGGTGATGTTTTTGTCATCGCAGCGGGCATGAAAGTCAGCCCAAATTGGCAAAACCTACAACAGCGGGTGGTCAAAGCAGGCAAAAAAACTGAACTGCTACTCAAAGCCATGCAGCTACAAGCCAGCATGACTGTCATTGATGCAACCGCAGGGTTTGGGCATGATAGCTTAATCTTGGCAAGTACCGGTGCCAGTGTGACTTTGCTTGAACAGCAGCCACTCATGTTTTTGCTACTGCAACTAGAACAGCAAAAAATGGCGCAGCATCGCAACTGGCAAAAATTGATGAGTCGATTAACGATTTATCATGGCGATGCGATAGAATTGCTGGCTAAGTTGCCTAAAGTCGACCGTGTCTATCTAGACCCGATGTTTCCCGCTGATAGCTACAAATCAGCGGTTAATAAACATATGCAGATGTTGCATACTGTGACGACCCCACCGTCGATTGCGCAATCACAACAATTATTGTCAGCAGCGTTGGCGCAAATAACCCCACAGGGTGTGGTAGTAGTCAAAAGACCCAAATCAGCGCCTTTTCTTGCAGACCAATCGCCTAACCTAAGCCTATCAAATGAGATCGTGCGTTTTGATAATTATTTGAACAGCGTTTAAATGAAGTGTTAAAAAAAAGCTGATGGGTATCAGCTTTTTTTGTGGGTGTAGTTGTTATTGACCAACTTTTTGGTTACCGACGGCAGGCGCTGCATCATCGCTGGCTTTTGGTGCATTGGGCGAAGCAGGTGCATTATCAATCACGGTATCATTTTCCGTAATCTTATCCATGTCTGAATTATCCGCGCCGCCGTCATCTGCAGCGTCTGCCTCGGTGTTACTCGCTGGCATCGCATCAACAGGGGTCGCTGCTGTGCCACTGGCGCTGGTAGCGTCAGGACCGGCATCTACGGTGGCATTGGCTTCGGTCACAGCGGCGCTATTTTTTTCATCGGCAGGCGCAGCTGACATTGGTACGGCTTGTGATTCTGCCGCTGATGCTGCCGCGGCATTGTCTGTGCTGTCTGTCTTTTTATCACAAGCTGTCAACGTAAGCGCCGATACTAAACTCAGCATGGTGATTTTTGCTAGTGTGTTTTGCATGGGTAATCCTCTACTATCAATAAATCGCTCAACCCGACAACGTACTTGATAGTCTATATAGTAAAAATTGCTCAATCAACAAGGTTGCTAATTCAAAGATGATAATGATGTCACCTTAAATTTTACCATGGCATTGCTTGTATTTTAAACCAGAACCACATGGACAAGGGGCATTTCGGCTAATCGCTAAGTTGGCATATGGATTGTCACCATTTTCAGCCATCTCTGGACTCGCGGTTGCCGCTGCTGAGCCGCTTAGACCAAAGGAATACGTAGCTCGCGTGCGTTGCTGGCTATTACGCGCAATCATGTCTTCATCGTCACTCAGCTCACCGGTCACGCCATTCATTTCTTGGTGCTCAAAATGCAGACGCATCATCTCGGCTTGTTCACGTTGCTGACGCTCAAGCTCAGCGATTTCTTCTGGCGTTGGGATATGCACACGCGCTAAATCTTGCACGGTTTCAGACTTGATAGCACCGAGCATACTTTGGAACAATGAGAAAGATTCAGATTTATATTCTTGCTCAGGATTTTTTTGCGCATAGCCTCGCAGATGGATACCTTTACGCAGTTGATCCATTTGGTTGAGATGTTCTTTCCAATGCTTATCTAGACTAGATAGCATAAAGTGACGCTCAAGCTGGGCGGCATTTTCTTCACCCATTTGCTCACGGCGAGCGCGGTAGTTGAGTAACGCAGCCTCGATAATTTTTTGGCGTAAACCTTCTTCATCCAGACGACGATCGGCATCTAGCCAGTCATTGATTGGCATATAAATACGAAACTCATTTTCAAGCTCGTCTTCAAGCCCATCAATGTCCCATTGGTCATCAATCGAACCAGGTGGCACAAATTGGTCAATCAAGGCATTGTACACATCGTAGTGCATCGCTTCGATACCTGCTTGTAGATTACTTTCGGCGAGCAGTTCATCGCGCTGCTTATAGATAACCTTACGTTGTTCGTTGGCAACGTCATCGTATTTGAGTAGGCTCTTACGGGCATCAAAGTCGCGGTTTTCCACTTTGCTTTGGGCGTTTTCAATCGAGCGTGACACCATTTTGTGCTCAATGGCTTCGTCTTCTTTTAGCCCCATGGCGCGCATCATATTCACCACGCGATCGCCAGCGAAAATCCGCATCAAGTCATCTTCAAGCGACAAGAAAAAGCGTGACTCCCCCGGGTCACCTTGACGGCCCGCACGACCGCGCAATTGGTTATCGATGCGGCGCGATTCGTGACGCTCAGAACCGATGATATGTAAGCCACCCGCCTCTAGCACTTGTTGGTTTCGCACTTGCCATTCGGCATGGGCTTGTTGTTTCATTTCAGGGGTGACATTATCGATTTTGGCGAGCTCTGCTTGCCAGTTACCCCCCAAGATAATATCGGTACCGCGACCTGCCATGTTGGTGGCAATAGTGACCGCATTGGGGCTACCCGCTTGCGCGATAATATCGGCTTCACGCTCGTGCTGTTTGGCATTAAGGACGTTATGTTGAATGCCTTCTTGCGTCAGTAACTCTGAAAGCACTTCACTGGCTTCAATGGTTGCCGTCCCCACCAAAATCGGCGCCTGTTTCTCTTGAATGCGTTTGATTTCGCGGATGATGCCTTGATATTTGCCCATTTTACTTAGGAAAATTTGGTCATCAAGGTCGATACGCTGAATTGGTTTGTGGGTGGGGATAATCACCACATCTAAATCGTAAGTTTGTTTAAACTCCGCAGCTTCGGTATCGGCTGTACCCGTCATGCCTGAGAGTTTGTCATACAGACGGAAATAATTTTGGAAAGTAGTAGTTGCAAGGGTTTGGTTTTCGGCTTGGATTTCGACCTGTTCTTTGGCTTCAACCGCTTGGTGCAACCCTTCTGACCAGCGGCGACCGGGCATGGTACGCCCTGTGTTTTCATCGACAATGATGACTTCGCCTTCATGCACGATATAGTGAATGTTTTTAACAAATAAATGGTGCGCACGAATCGCAGCTTGAACGTGGGCTAGTAGTGGCAAGCGCGTTGGGCTATATAGGCTCTCGTTTTCGCTAAGCTCGCCTTTTTCTACCAAGAATTTTTCGATTTTCTCGTAGCCTTTTTCACTGATTTCGATTTGACGATTTTTTTCATCAATCCAAAAATCCTGCTCACGGTTTTCGCGGTTGCCTTCTTCGGTTTCTGAGCGTTTGAGGCGCGGGATGATGGTGTCAATCAGCCTGTACATGGCGGATGAGTCTTCGGCTTGACCCGAGATAATCAGCGGCGTACGCGCTTCATCAATCAAAATCGAGTCAATCTCATCGATGATACAATAGTTGAGTCCGCGCTGTTTTTTCTCATCTAGGCGAAATACCATATTGTCACGCAGGTAGTCAAAGCCGTATTCGTTGTTGGTACCGTAGGTAATATCTGCGGCATAGGCCTCAAATTTTTCCATCGGGTCTTGCTGTGAGTAAATCACGCCGACAGTCAAGCCCAAAAAGTCAAACAACGGGCGGTTTAATTCGGCATCGCGGCTTGCCAAGTAGTCATTGACGGTGACGACATGCACGCCTTTACCGCTAATCGCGTTGAGATATATCGCAAGCGTTGCCATCAAGGTTTTACCTTCACCCGTGCGCATCTCGGCGATTTTACCTTCGTGCAAGGTGATACCCCCGATGAGCTGTACATCGTAGTGACGCATGCCAAGCACACGGCTTGAGGCTTCACGACAGACCGCAAAAGCTTCAGGTAAAATGGCATCTAGGCTAGTACCCTGCTCAAACTGGGTTTTAAATTCCGCAGTTTTCTGTTTTAATGCTTCGTCAGAGAGGGGCTGGATTTTGGGTTCTAAGGCGTTGATTTTGTCGACCAACTTACGCATTCGCTTAAGCTCACGGTCGTTTTTGGTGCCGATAACCTTGCCTATCATTTTGCCTAACATACGAGGGTTTTCCTAAAGTGCTCAAATCAATAAGTGCAATGACTTTTAATACGATGACGGTTAATAAAGGTGTTCAAAATAAATTTTGCTATTATATATGGGTTTGCTTTTTTTAGATACAAGGTTATGACAGCCTGTAAGTTTGAACCGCTTGCCTCTATTACCTTTATCTTTATCAATCCATCCCCATAATTGAGCTTTATTTTCGAGTTTTTCATTGTTGAAATTTTCTTGAAAGATTTTAACGCCATCTTTGCCATTATGCTATCGAGTTTGCCATGACTGCCACATTGACGCCACAACAACTGATTCATCAATTACCCAAAGCCGAACTACACGTGCATATCGAAGGCACGTTTGAGCCGGAGCTGATGTTTGCCATCGCTAAACGCAACCAAATCGATATACCCTACCAAACCATTGAAGATGTCAAAAATGCCTACAATTTTCATAATTTACAATCGTTTTTGGATATCTACTATGCCGGCGCAAACGTTTTGGTCAAACAGCAGGATTTTTATGATTTAGCGTGGGCGTATTTTGAAAAATGCCAGGCTGATAATGTGGTGCATACGGAGATTTTCTTTGACCCACAGACCCATACAGAGCGGGGGGTGGATTTTGCTACCTGTTTTCAAGGGCTTTATCAAGCAAGCTTAGATGCCAAAGCAAAAATGGGCATCACCTCGCATTGGATCTTGTGTTTTTTGCGTCATTTGAGCGAAGACAGCGCGTTTGCCACCCTTCAGCAGGCGTTGCCATTTAAAGATAATATCATTGGCGTGGGGCTTGACTCTAGCGAAGTGGGCAATCCACCAGCCAAGTTTGAACGGGTATTTGCCAAAGCTCGAGCGCTTGGGTTTTTGACGGTTGCGCATGCGGGCGAAGAAGGCGATCCCGCGTATGTTTGGCAAGCGTTGGATTTGCTAAAGGTCAATCGTATCGATCACGGTGTGCGCTCGGCAGAAGATGATAAACTCATGCAATACTTGATAGCGGAGCAAATGCCGTTGACGGTGTGTCCGTTAAGTAATCTTAAACTAAAAGTGGTGCAAGACATGGGCGAACACAATATCAAAACCATGCTGCACCAAGGCGTGTGCGTGACAGTGAACTCAGATGACCCGGCGTATTTTGGTGGCTATATGAATGACAACTTTGTCGCTATTGAGCAGGCGCTAGCGCTATCAAATGACGATATTAAACAATTGGCGATTAACAGCTTTAACGCGTCTTTTATAGGGGATGCTGAAAAACAGCATTGGATCTCAAAAATCCAATCGCTTTAAGCTTTTAAATAAGCCGGTAAATAAACTGGTAAATAAGCTCGAAAAAATAGGCTGGAACTAACGTGCATTTGTGCATACCAGCCTTAACCCACCTCACACACCCAACATGGTGCGACAAACGCACCTGTTGCTTAACTTCATAACGTTTAACTATTATGCCCCAGACCATGCCTCACAATCTTGACCATCACACCCCCATGATGCAGCAATATCTCACGCTAAAAGCGGATTATCCCCATGCCTTGGTGCTGTACCGGATGGGTGATTTCTATGAGCTGTTTTTCGATGATGCCAAGCTTGCTGCCGATATTTTGGGCATCACCTTGACCCGACGTGGCAAAGATAAACAGGGCAATACCATCCCGATGGCAGGTGTGCCGTTTCATTCGGCAGACGGCTATATTGCTCGGCTGATTAATGCCGGGCAAACCGTGGTGGTATGTGAACAAGTTGAAGAAGAAAAGCCAGAAGACGGCTCTGAAGACAGCCTTGAAGAAAACACTGTAGCAACAGACACTGCAGCCAAAAGCATAGCAAAAAACACGGCAACAAAAACCAGCAAAACAAAAGCCAATGCCGCTAAGATTATGGAACGTAAAGTCGTCCGTACCTTAACCGCAGGAACGCTGACGGATGATAACCTCATCACCCAAGGGCAGACGCCAACGGTCGTCGCTATCAGCTTTGCCAAACAGCAAATGTCGGTGGGATTGGCACAGCTGGATTTGGCACAAGGACAAATCCGCGTCACTGAGCTTAACTGCGATAGCCATACTGCGCTACAAAGCGAGCTTGCTAACGCGCTCGCCCGCTTTGATCCCAGTGAAGTGCTGATAGATGAACAGCTGTCTGAGGCATGGCAACATTTTTTGCAGGATTGTCTGAGCGCAAATAGCCCAACAGCCACCCTACCGCCTATTTTGTCACAGCCGCACAGTTATTTTCTGCCCAATAACGCGCTTGAACATCTGACCCAGCATCTAAGTGTCACCACGCTGGCAGGGTTTGGCATTGAGCAAAAACCGCTTGCCATCTCATCGGCATCGGTTGTACTGCATTACGGCAAACAGACCCAGCAAGCTGATTTACGCCATATTCGTAGCCTGCAGCTTGAGCATAACGGCGATTTTTTGCAGCTTGATACCATCAGTCAGCAAAATTTGGAAATTTTTAAACCCGTGCTGGCATCGGGTATTTCGCTGTTATCGGTGATTGATCATTGCCAAACGCCGATGGGTAAACGCGCTTTAGTGCATCATTTGCACCGACCGCTACGCAATGTCACCCTGATTAACCGCAGACTTGATGCGGTTGAACAACTGATGACATTACCGATAGCAGCGTTTGAATTACTTAAACAAACCTTAAGCGAAATCAGCGATATCGAACGCATTGGGGGACGCATTGGCTTGGGTTCAGCAAAACCGACCGATTTGCTCAAATTGCGTCTGAGCTTGGCGCAAGCGTTAGCGTTGTCAAAGCAGTTGCAGCAACATTTTGATTTTACCAACATAACGACGCTAAGTGCTGAGACGCCTTTGCTTGCCATGCTTAGCAAACAGCTACCTGACTTAGCCTTAACTGATAGCTTTGCCAATATCCATGCCTTGCTAGACCAAGCGATTGTCGATGAGCCGCCCGCCCACATCCGTGATGGCGGCATGATAAAAAAGGGCTATGACCCACAGCTTGATGAATTACAAAATCTGCATGGCAATATCGAGCAAACATTGGAAGAATTGGCGGTGCAAGAGCGGCAAAAAAATAACTTGCCCATGCTCAAAGTGGGCTTTAATAAAGTGAGCGGATTTTATTTTGAACTTAGCGCCCTACAAGCCAAGAACGCGCCTGAATATTTTACTCGCCGTCAAACGCTCAAAAATGCTGAACGCTTTATCACGCCAGCACTCAAAACCATTGAAGAATCCTATTTATCAGCTCAAGGGCAAGCGTTGACCCTTGAAAAACGTATCTATGAAAATCTGCTCCATCAGCTCAAGTCGCAGCTTGGCGAGCTGCAGCGCCTTGCCAAAGCGATTGGGTATTTGGACGTACTTGCCAACTGGGTCAGTCTAACGCGTTTGCAGAATCGTTCTACTCATAGTAAAAACTGGTGCCGCCCGTTGTTTAATGCCAGTGATGATACTGTAAGCCTCAATATCCAAGGCGGACGCCATATCGTGGTTGAAGCAGGTCAACAGCGCCAAGCTCACCATCAGACGGCATCGCTTGACCCATTTGTCGCCAATGACTGTGTCATGGGAACAGCCACCCAACTTGAACGCTTGATGCTCATCACAGGCCCCAATATGGGCGGTAAGTCGACCTACATGCGTCAAACCGCGCTCATCGTGCTACTTGCTTGTTGTGGGGCGTATGTCCCTGCCCAGTCGGTGACGCTCGGTCGTATTGAGCGGATTTTCACCCGCATTGGCTCAGCGGATGACTTGGCAAGTGGTAAATCAACCTTTATGGTCGAGATGATCGAAACCGCCAATATCATGAACCAAGCCAATGCCAACTCGTTGGTACTCATGGATGAAGTCGGTCGTGGCACCAGCACCCAAGATGGTCTAGCGATTGCGCATGCGTGCGTGAATTATTTAGCAGAAAAAATCGGCTGTTTGACCCTATTTGCCACCCATTATTTTGAGCTCACTGAACTGGCTGAGCGCCACCCCAAAATGTTTAATCAACACCTTGTCACCCAAGAAATCAACGGGCAGTTACTACTACTGCATAAAATCGCACCGGGGGCGACGCATCGCAGTTTTGGACTCCATGTCGCCAAAATGGCAGGTTTGCCGCAAGACTTATTAGCCCAAGCGCAATATTATTTGGATAACCAAAGCGAACAAAAAATTTTGCCAAACCATCCTTTACCCTATCCACCAAAAGATGAGAAACAATTGGGTCTGGATTTGCAAAGTGCCGCGGCTGACTATCAAACATTGAAGGCTGATGAATATAAACTTACTCAACAACTAACAGCCATAAACCCTGACGAGCTGACGCCGAAACAGGCGTTAGAATTTATTTATTCATTAAAGGAATTGTTAAAAAAAGCGTAACGCGCTAAAATAATACGATTGTATTTTTTATGCTTTTAACATTTGTGCAACTAAAAAAAGGTAGCCACCGCCATGACTTTCGTCGTTACTGATAACTGTGTTCGTTGTAAATATACTGACTGCGTTGAAGTCTGTCCTGTGGACTGTTTCTATGAAGGTCCGAATTTTTTGGTCATCCATCCCGATGAATGTATTGACTGTGCGCTGTGTGAGCCAGAATGTCCTGCCAATGCGATTTTCTCAGAAGATGAAGTGCCAAAAGGTCAAGAAATATACATCGAACTTAACGCAGAACTCGCCGAAAAATGGCCAAACATCTCAGCCATGCACGACCCACTACCCGATGCCAAAGAATGGGATGGCGTACCCAACAAATTACAGTATATTGAAAGATAGCCTTTCTAACATACGCCAGTTAGGTGAATTTTAGCAAGATACTATAAATAAGATGCTATAAAACAGCATATAGAACGAGGACGGCAATCAGTGAATATTGATTGCCGTTTTTATATTGTCATCTCTTATTATGCCAACGTTGTTGTCTATCTGCTTAACTTACCCTCTTTAGCTTAGCCTATTTTTTTGCAAATTGATGATGAAAAAAAACGCGCCATTAGTTAGCGCGTTTTTAATGTCACAGTAACATCAGCCTTTTACGGCACTGCCCCAAACTGGCACCACGGTTTGCATCAATGGTTTTAATAGTTTGATATTTGCCGCAAAGATAGAACCTGTTTGCATCGCATTGTGTGCGCCTGTATGGTCAACCACAGTACCGCGCGCTTCCGTGACAATTAACTCACCGGCGCAGATATCCCAAGGTTTGATAGACATTTCAAAATAACCATCAAACCGTCCCGCTGCGACATATGCCAAATCTAACGCGGCTGAACCCACACGGCGCACTTGACCGCCTTGTTCGCAGATTTTTTGTAAGCTTTCAAAATGCTCTTTGGCATACGATACTTTACCTTCCGCGCGGTTACGCTCAAGCGGATGACCTGTGGTAAAAAAGCCGCCATCAATGGTTTTATGCTCACTGACGCTGATACGGCGTTGGTTGAGACGCGCGCCTTTACCACGACTGGCTGAAAACATCTCATCACGCACTGGGTCATAGATGATGCCATGCTCGGTGACGCCATTTTTTTGCACCCCGATTGAGACACAAAAATGCGGCAAACCATGAATAAAGTTGTGGGTACCATCTAATGGATCAATGACCCAGCACCAGTCTTTATCATTGCCCTTGCCTTCTTGTAGCCCAAATTCTTCACCCAAAAACGAGTGGGTTGGGTAGCTTTCTTTAAGCATCGCGATCAATAATTCTTCGCTATAACGGTCGATTTGGGTCACCAAACCATCTAAGCCTTTGCTTTCAATCGTGAACTCTAGCTTGTGGCGATTGTTGTGTGCATTTAAAATCTCTTGACCTACTTTTTGTGCAGCGCGGGCTGCCATGACGACCATCGGTTCCATAATTGACCTTTTGTTGAAGGATAAAAATTTAAAATTTATGACAAAATCGTTTGCATCTGTTTGACCACACCCGCGACATCTAGCCCACAATCGGCTAATTGCTGCTCAGGGCTGCCATGCGCGATATATTTATCGGGGATACCGATATTAAGTAGCGTTGGCAAGGTTTGGCTTGTTTTTGCTGCTTGAGCAACGAGGTATTCATTGACCGCACTACCGGCACCGCCCATGATTTGGTGTTCTTCAAGGGTAACAATGGAGCAGTTTTGCGCCAATAGAGTATCCAGTAATTCGCTGTCTAACGGTTTAACAAACCGCATATTATAAACAAAAAACGTCGTCGTTGGGTAAGTTTCGGCTAAGTTTTGACACGCCGTGACCGCCGTCTTTACCATGGTACCAAAAGCAAGCACCGCAACTTTTTTCGCCACGTTGCTCGTACCTGCAGCAGTGGCATCAATAGTCTGTTCAAGCGCTGCCTTACCGATTGGATACATCGCTTGGTTTTTATCAATCTCTGCCCCAATGCCGTTACCGCGTGGATAACGTACGGCAGAGGGTCCAATATGCTCATAACAAGTATTGAGTAAGTTATAGCACTCATTCTCATCTTTTGGACAAGCAATCACCATATTAGGCACAGTTCGCATAAAGGCGATATCAAACACCCCCGCATGAGTCGCACCGTCTTCACCGACCAAGCCTGCACGGTCAATGGCAAACATCACGTTGAGATTTTGCAACGCCACATCGTGAATCAGTTGGTCATAGCCACGTTGTAAAAATGTGGAGTAAATCGCGACAATCGGTTTGACGCCTTGGGTCGCCATGCCACCCGCTAGGGTCACTGCATGTTGCTCGGCAATCGCCACATCAAAGAATTGGCTGGCAAAGCGCTTGGCAAATTCGGTCATGCCTGAGCCTTCAGCCATCGCAGGGGTAATCGCCATCAGTTGTTTGTCTGTGGCGGCTTTATCGCAGATAAACTCACCAAACACTTGCGAGTATTTTTTGGCGGGAGTAGCTACAGTAGCTACGGGCTTTTGGCTGGCAACTGGCACAGATTTTTCTTGCGCTGGGTTGATTTTTTTAAGTTTGGTAATGGCATGATAAGTAATCGGGTCGCATTCTGCAGGTAAAAAGCCTTTACCTTTGACCGTATGCACATGGACAAGTACCGCACCTTTCAACTGCTTGACCCGTTCAAACACTTGAGTCAATTTGGCAACATCATGCCCGTCAAACGGTCCAAAATAATGAAAACCGATGGCTTTAAATAAGTTTTCGGGGAACACTTCATCAATGAGTTTATTGGCGATTTTCTCAGGTAATGTCTCTAACTGAGAGGGTTTAGGAATACCTTTTTCTGCCAATTTTTCGACAATTTTATTGGGCAGGCGCGATGTCCAATCATCTAAGGCTTCGTTTGCCATGTGCAAATAATGACGAATACGGCGGTCTTCACTGGAAATGACGCGCTTGGTAAAAATCGCATCACCATTTTTATCGATATCGACTGCCAAACCACGCTGCCAAAGGGTGGCTAAATGTTTAGAAAATCCGCCCGTTGCCTGTGAGATTGACATGTCATTATCGTTGAGCACCACAATCAAATCGGCATTTTGTTGCACCGCGTCATTCATCGCTTCAAACGCCATGCCACCTGTCATAGCACCATCACCGACGATGCTAACCACTTTGTCATGTTTGCCTAAATAGCGCATAGCAAGCGACATGCCTAGCCCTGCAGAAATCGCCGTCGATGAATGCCCAACGCCAAAGGTATCATACTCAGACTCATGACGCTCAGGGAAAGCAGTCAGCCCATGTTGGCTACGAATGGTGGTAAGCTTGTCACGGCGACCCGTTAAAATTTTGTGGGGATACGCTTGGTGCCCTACGTCCCAGACAATTTGGTCTTTGGGTGAGTTAAAGACATAATGCAGTGCAATGGTGAGCTCAACGACGCCAAGGTTAGAACCAAAATGCCCACCGCTGACGCCCGTTGTATACAGCAAAAACTCGCGCAGTTCATCGGCTAATTGCTGCAATTGCGCGGTACTGAATTTTTTTAGGTCATCAGGACTGTCCACACCATCGAGCAGCGGCGTATGCGGCTTTAGCATAGGGATGGTATCAAAGGTTTTTAATGAGTAGTTTTGGTTAGCTATTTTAGTTTTTGACATATCTTGGCTGACACTTTTCATTGCTTACAGGGACTCGATGAGCCCTGTTGACACAGGTGAAAAAAATAAATGGTAAAACGCACAATGACTATCGACACCTTCTTGGTGGCACAAAATTGGCACAAAGTTGACAGACTGCCAAAGCGTTGAACGCTTGAAAATCTAGGTGGCTAAGCTGGCATTACCAGCTTTGAATTGCCAATGTGGCGCATGAATGTGGCATAATAGCATTTTTTTGTTGATTAAACATCAAACCTCGCTATTTTAGATTGTATCTTATAGCTGCTATAAAGTTTAGACTAAAGCCTTGAGTTTTTGATAAATTTTGACAAAAAAGTTATCTCAGATAGCATACCAACCTAGCTTGCGGTTTATTGATAAGATGCGTAATGACGCTATCCTTCTTGATATTTTAATCAATGCCTTCATGTAAAGGGCACTTTTATTTTTGGGTTTGCCGACTTGGTTCAGTTGGTTGGGTCAGTGGGTCATTTTTTTGGACATTTTTTTGGAGTAGTGGGTGTCGTATCAATTTATCACGCAAGCAACCTTACCAACAGCGCATGGGCTATTTGATATTCATGTGTTTGAAGATACGGACGACACGGCACGCGATGCTCTGGGCAATCGTAAACATGAACACGTCATGCTGACGGTTGGCTTGCCCACGGCCGATAAATCCGAAATCCCATTGGTACGCATTCATAGCGAATGTTTGACAGGGGATGCCTTTAGTTCGCTTAAATGCGACTGCGGCCCCCAGCTCAACGCCACCATGCAGATGATTCAAGCTTATGCTAAAAATGGCGGCTGCGGGGCGATTTTATATTTGCGCCAAGAAGGACGCGGGATTGGACTGACCAATAAAATCCGAGCTTACGCATTGCAAGACCAAGGACATGATACGCTTGATGCCAATTTGCTGCTCGATTTACCTGCCGATGCTCGCACCTATGAGATGTGCAAGCCGATGCTTGAGCACGTCGGTGTGGATAAGGTAAAGCTGATAACCAACAACCCCAACAAAATTGACTATCTCAATGATATTGGTATTGAAGTGGTTGAGCGGGTGCCCCTGCTTGTTGGGGTCAATCCGCACAATGAAGCCTACCTCAACACCAAAAAAGAGCGTATGGGGCATATGATTGAGAATGGATTATAAAATTCATTCTCATGACATGACACAAAACCCATGTTTATTTTTACCATAAATTAATCCCAAGCGCGCCCAGCATCATTTTTGCACCCACAATCAGCAGCAGACCACCGAACATGCGCTTTAAAGTGTTGGCAGGCAATTGGTGCGCCAATTTTGCCCCCACTTTGGCAAATAAATAACTCATCACTGAAATACATAAAAACGCAGTGATATGCACAAAGCCAATCGCCTCAGCGGGCAAGCCCTGTACATCTTTGCCAAAAAACATAAACCCGAGCGCCCCCGCAATGGCAATCGGTAAGCCACAGGCTGCTGACGTACCCACCGCTTGTTGCATGGTCAAACCAAAACGGCTCAAAAACGGTACGGTAAAACTGCCACCGCCAATACCAAAAATCGCCGATGCTGCCCCAATGAACCCGCCCACTCCTGTTTGTACAGGCGCAGATGGCAAGTGAGTGGTCGCGATAACTTCCGATTTTTTAGCCAAAAGCATTTTTAGCCCCATAAACAGCGCCATGCCAGCAATCAAAAACGCCAAGACCTTACCATGCAATAAATCTGCGATATAAGCACCAACAAAACTACCAACCACCAAGCCAATTGACATATTGCGCCATACATCCCAGCGCACGCCACCGCGCTTATTGTGCGATTGCATGGAGCTTATCGATGTCACCACAATCGTGGCAAGCGATGTCCCTACCGCCAAATGGGTAATAACATCGCTTGGATAGCCATAAGCTTTAAAAATCGCCATCAGCACGGGTACGATAATCAATCCGCCACCGACACCAAATAGCCCGGCACAAATGCCAGCAAATGCCCCGGCCAGCAAAAACCACAGATACATCATTTTTTGCATTTCCTTTGATTAAAAATAGCGTTAGTATAGCAAACTTATCTTTTTGACGTTTGTAACATTGTGCCTAAGCTTATGAACCCGACCCTATGTACCCATCCTCATGAGAATTGATTCGCTTTGCCATACCCATTTAGCCAGCACCCACTCAACCAACAGCCAGCTGATTGAGTGGATGGTGCTAAGCTATCACGACCAGTCGCCCACCGACCATAACCGACCGCATTTTAGCCGCCCCCATTTACTCACTGCTGATACCCAATCAGGCGGACGTGGTCAACATGGCAGAACATGGCAATCACCGCTAGGCAATGTTTATTTATCGCTGTATGTGCCGACACAAGCCTATGCATTGCCGCAAAATCTTTGCTTATCTTATCGACTAGATGGTCGCTTGTCACTGTGCGTGGGTTATCAGCTCTGTCAAATCCCTATCATAGAACACATCAATCAAACAAGACTGGCAAAGCATTTGCCAACCATTGGTGTCAAATGGGTGAACGATGTGGGTTTTTATCAACCACAAGCCAACCTACCTGACCAATTTCAAAAACTCTCGGGTATTTTGATAGAACCTGTCAATGTCGCAGGTCACATGCTAGGCATCGTTATCGGTGTGGGCATCAATATTGCCCATGCCCCTGTGCTGACCGAGCAAACCCAAGAAGGCTTAAACTACCAAGCGGTAAGCCTGCAAGATTTGACAGCGCAGCGCTTACAACCCAGTGAGTTTTATCAGCCCGTTCGCGATGCCATAACTAATGCGATTGGGCAATTTAATCAGCTGCAAGCGGCTGAAGCGAGCCAACAATTTATCCATGATTTTGCCCAAAAAGACCTATTAAAAAACAAGTATTTGCAAATTCATAACGCCTTATCTGAGCAATCAATCACAGGCATTGCAGCAGGTATCGATGCGCAAGGCTGTCTACTCATTGAGCAAGCAGATGGCAGCATACAAACGATTTGGACAGGCACCATTCAAGTTTTGGATTCAGCCGTTTCATCGTTGCAGGCAAATAAACACAAATAAAGCATCCCATTCAAAGGCTATTATTTATGACAAAACTTTGGCTAGACTTGGGTAATACCCGCTTAAAATATTGGCTCACGGACGATAGCGGTCAAGTGCTCGATCATGCGGCTGAGCAGCATTTGCAAGCGCCTGCCGAATTGCTCAAAGGGTTGACCTTTCGGCTTGAACGACTCAATCCTGATTTTATCGGGGTGTCATCCGTGCTCGGACAAGCCGTCAATAATCACGTTGCAGAAAGCCTAGAGCGATTGCAAAAACCGTTTGAATTTGCCCAAGTCCATGCCAAGCACGCGCTGATGTCGAGCGACTATAACCCCGCCCAACTTGGCGTTGACCGCTGGCTACAAATGCTCGGCATCATCGAGCCTAGCAAAAAACAATGCGTTATTGGCTGCGGCACTGCCGTTACCATTGATTTGGTCGATCAGGGTCATCACTTGGGGGGCTATATTTCCCCCAGTATCTATTTGCAGCGCGAGTCACTATTTTCGGGAACGCGCCAGATTAGTATTATTGATGGCACTTTTGATAGTATAGATTCAGGCACCAATACCCAAGACGCGGTGCATCATGGTATTATGTTATCCATTGTCGGGGCCATCAATGAAACCATTCATCGCTACCCTCAATTTGAAATCACCATGACAGGCGGTGATGCCCATACTTTTGAGCCGCACCTATCAGCCAGCGTGGAAATTCGGCAAGACTTGGTATTGGCGGGACTACAGCGTTTTTTTGCCCCTAAAAATAACACTAAAAATCAAAACTAAAAACCAGAAATAAAATTAACCGTTAAGAAAAAAGGAAATTACTGATGAAAAAAATCATTCAAACCACAAGTATCGCCTTACTCACTACGAGCCTATTAACCGCCTGTATGACTGCGCCCACCTTGCCCGCCAAACCAACGCCTTCAACAGTCAACCAGCCAGCCAATGCCACTCGCACGGTCACGCTTGCACTGGGTCAAAACATCTTTGTTAAAGAACACCAGCTAAATCTGACTTTTGATAAAGTGCTCAATGATAGCCGCTGTGCCACAGGCGTACAGTGTATTTGGGCAGGCAATGCCACAGTAGCGGTCACGGCTATGACTACCGCCTCTCGCCCACAAACCCTCAACCTATCGATTGGGGATTTGCGCGGAGACTTGCGTCAAACACAGCGTTTTGCCAATATGGATATTACCTTGACTGCGCTATCATCCACGCCTGTGTCCAGTCAATCTACTGCCACGTCAACCAGCAAACTGCCTACTATCACCTTGACAATTAAGCAAATTCCTTAATTGTTATATCCCTAAAAAAGTCATACAAAAAAAAGGGGTTAATTACCCCTTCTTTTATACCCAATCAGTGATTTAAACCGTTGCCACCATCGGGGCTTCACGTTCAACTTTTAATTTCAAAATGCGCGATGTTGAAGTTTCTAGAATGGTAAACTTATAGGCACCGATATCAATGGTTTGATTGACTTTTGGGGCATCGGTCAGCTGCGAAATCAAATACCCGCCAATGGTGAACTGATCGGCATCGAGTAGAAAATCTGGATCGTCAAGCTCCAAACGTAGTTGGTGCAAACTTGCTGTGCCATTCACAATCCAATAATCGTCATACGGAATAATTTCTAAGGTTTCATCTTCATCAGGGAACTCACCTGCAATCGCCTCTAGCACATCAAGCGGTGTCACTAATCCTGCGACTTGACCGTATTCATCAATCACCATTGCCAAATTACCTTTGGCTTTTTTGAGCATATTGAGCAGTTTTAGATTGTCAATGCTCTCTGACACAAACACAGGCTGCTGCTTGTTAAGTAAGGGTTTAATGGCGGTTTCAATATCTGCGACATTGTTATCGAGCAAATCCAAAAAGTCTTTGGCGCGTACTACCCCAAGCACTTTATCAATGGTATCTCGGCACACAGGGAACAAACTATGCGGCGTATCAAGCAATTGCGCGCGCATTTCTTCGCGGCTACCGTTGATATTGACCCAAGAGATATCATTGCGCGGCGTCATGATGGTATGTACATCGCGCTCATTGAGCGCTAATACGCCACTAATCATATAACGCTCTTCTTGCGCAAAAGGCATACTATCAAAATCAAAATGCTCTGAATTATTCTCTGGGGTAACCGCTTCTTCGGTTTTACCACCCATTAAACGTAAAATCGCATCCGCGGTACGGTCACGAATCGGAATTTGATTTTCATATTTGGTTTTATTGCGTTTGGCTACTTGGTTAAACGCTTCAATTAAAATTGAGAACGCAATCGCCGCATACAAGTAACCTTTTGGCATATGAAAGCCTAGTCCTTCGACAATTAAACTAAAGCCAATCATCAGTAAGAAACTTAAGCATAAAATCACCACGGTTGGATGACGACCGACAAACTCTGTGAGCGCTTTAGACGCAGCCACCATCAATGCCATGGCAATGATTACTGCCGCCATCATGATTTCAAGGTGTTTTGCCATGCCTACAGCGGTAATCACCGCATCAAACGAGAACACCGCATCTAAAATCACAATCTGTGCAACAACCGCGATAAACCCAGCTTGTACTTTGCTTTGGTTGGTATGCTCAGGTTTTCCTTCTAGCCGCTCATGCAGCTCTGTCGTTGCTTTAAACAACAAGAACACCCCGCCTACCAATAAAATAATGTCGCGAACCGATAAATCAAAACTTCCCAATGTGAGCACGGGATCGGTTAAGGTAATGAGCCATGACATAATCGACAATAAGAACAGCCGCATGACCAATGCCAAGCCAAGACCTAGATTACGGGCTTTAGCACGCTGATGCGGCGGGAGTTTATTGGCTAAGATGGCAATAAAGACAAGATTATCAATACCTAAAACAATCTCAAGAATGACAAGCGTCGCAAGGCTTAGCCACGCTGACGGGTCAGATAGTAGTTCTAACATAGTGGGTCAGTTATTCTCTTGTAATGAGGGGCAAAAAATCAACAAACAGCAAAAACGAAAAATCAGCCGTTACCTTAGCAAATCATAGCAAAAAATCAATGATAATTTGTGTCTGCTTTTGTAGATGGCACGCCAATTGTGCCAATACATCACTTGATCTTTAACTCTACCTACATACTGCATCAACTGACATTGCAGAAAAATATACTGATCAGTCATTTCATTTGATTCACAAATTCTTGATTTAGGTTAAATTAATCCATAGGACAGCGAAACTTCACTATGACTTTACAAGGATAAGTATATGTCACATCATCGCTTTATGCGCCGTGCCGCCAAAGGATTGGTTTTTTCTTCCATCGCATTTTCTGCGTCTTCTTATGCCTCAAGCTATTATAACTGTGCCAATGCCACGGGCTGTGTCGCAGTCACTACTCTCAACGCCACCTCAGATTATGCAAAAACCAAATACCCTATCGTACTTGCTCATGGGCTTGGGGGCTGGAGCAAAATGTTTGGTTTGGTCGATTATTTTAATGGCATCCCTCAAGATCTCACCAAAAATGGCGCAAGTGTGTATGTGACCAAGACGTCAAGTGTCAATGACACCGAAGTACGCGGTGAGCAGCTACTCCAACAAGTCAAAACCATCATTGCAATCACCGGCAGCCCGAAGGTTAACTTAATCGGTCATAGCCACGGCGGGATTGATATTCGCTATGTGGCGGGGGTTGCGCCATCGCTAGTCTCATCTGTGACGGCGATTTCCAGTCCTGAGCAAGGCTCAAAAATGGCGGACTGGACGGTCAAAATGGTGACCGAAGGCAGTGCGGCTGATGGCTTACCCGCTGGCGAATTTAATACCGCCTCTTTAATGGCAATCAAGTTTTTTGAATTGGTGGGCGGTGTGATGGATATTGGATCTGGCGTGCCACTCAATCAACTTCAGCAGCAAGATGGCTGGGCAGCCGTCAATGCACTCACCACCAATTATGCAGCCAAATTTAACCAAAAATTCCCTGCAGCCATGCCGACCAGTTATTGTGGATACCCAAAAAACACGGTGGTCAATAATGTGCGTTATTACTCATTTAGTGGCGACCAAACTATGACGACGCTTGTCGATCCGTCTGATGCAGTGTTGGGGTTGACGGGTTTGTCATTCAATGGCGAAGCCAATGATGGTCTTGTCTCACCCTGTTCAAGTCGTCTGGGTGCAGTGATTCGTGATAACTACAAAATGAATCATATGGATTCAGTCAATCAGGTATTTGGCATTGTCAGTTTGCTAGACACCAATCCATTGACTGTCTATCGCAACCAAGTCAATCGCTTAAAAGGTCAATCGTTGTAAGCTTATGCCTATGGTTCCTTCAAACAACCCTGACACAAACCAACGATCGATAAACTGGCTAATAATCGTATTAGCCAGTGGCATCATCGCATTATTGATAGCCTGCATACTGTGGTTAAAACCTAAGGACGCTGTCAAAATAGCCAATCCTTTGCCGCAGGATGCTGCCAGTACCAGTCCATCTAGTGGATTGCCGTCCCATCAAATCCTAACCAACACATCACCCATCACCGCAAACACTGCCCCCTTACCTACATCACTGCCCAAATCACTCCAAGGCACCCAAGTCGATGGCGAAATTATTATCGATGGAAACAAGCAATTGGTGGTGACCGCCGGTTTGCGCCGACTGTTTGATTATTTTTTGTCCGCACAAGGGGAAGAGCCGTTAAGCCAGATTGAACAACGGGTGATTGCCTATATTCGTGAACATACGCCTGAGCCTGCCGCAAGCCAAGCGGTTCAGATTTTTCAAAATTATCTAACCTATTTGACTGCTGTCAGCCAGCTAGATAAGCCTAAAGCACAGCAAAACCCCAACGTCAGCGCATTAGATTTATCTGCGATTAAGAACCAACTACGCGCAGTACAACAGCTGCAAGCCCGCTATTTTGACGCCAAAACCCGTGAAGCCTTTTTTGGGGATGAACAAGCCCTCAATGACTACAACATGACGGTCGTCGAAGCCAACCAAAACGCACAACTGAGCAATGACCAGCGCCAAGCAATCATTGATAAGGCGCAAACTGCCTATATCGCCAGCGTTAAAGACCCAAATCTACAGACAAAGCTAACCCAGCAGCGCAATATTGACAAGTTATTAGCGCAAACGCAGCAAATGCAGCAGCAAGGGGCAACGCAAAGCCAAATCAATGCCATGCGTAGTCAATATGTCTCCCCTGAAGCGGTCAAACGGCTTGAGCAGCTTGACCAATCTGAAGCGCAATTTGCGCAGCGTGTGGCAACTTATCAGACACAGTCTAACCAAATACTGGGCAAATTGGGTAATGTGCCGCAAGCACAGCAACAAATTGTGGCTTTACAGCAGACGATGTTTACGCCTGAAGAACAGCTACGCCTCGATGTATTGACAAAACAGCGTTAACTTCCCCCTTAAAATGAGTTAAATGAGTTAAATGCACTGTTGAATTGCCATAAGCTGTTGAATTATCACAGGCGCGTTTGAACCTATTTTACACGGTAACGGGCTGAACGCGCGTGGGCATCCAAATTTTCTTCCACCGCCAATATATCGGCAGTTTTTGCCAACGTTTGGCTACCTTGCTCGCTACAATAAATAATCGAAGATTTCTTTTGAAAATCATACACGCCGAGCGGTGAACTAAAACGTGCGGTACCTGACGTTGGCAACACGTGATTAGGGCCAGCGCAATAATCGCCAATGGCTTCAGGGGTATAGCGACCCATAAAGATAGCGCCCGCATGGCGGACATCTTTGACCATCGCCTCTGGGTCATCTACCGACAATTCCAAATGCTCCGGGGCAATGCGGTTAATCACCTCAATACCTTCTGCGCGGTCTTTCACCAAAATCAGCGCGCCACGGTTGGCAATCGCCGCTTTAGCAATGTCAGCTTTTGGCAAATCTGCTAAGGCTTTTTCGATTTCCTGCGCAACTTTTTTGAGTAATGGCTCAGATGGGGTGACAAAAATCGCTTGCGCAACGGTGTCATGCTCAGCTTGCGACAATAAATCCATGGCTAACCAATCCGCTTTATCATTTGCTACACCTTCGGCATATACCAGTACTTCCGAGGGACCGGCAATCATATCAATGCCCACTTGCCCAAACACGGCGCGTTTGGCGGCTGCCACGTATTTGTTGCCAGGTCCTGTGATTTTATCGACTTGCGGGATGGTGTTAGTGCCGTAAGCCAACGCTGCCACCGCTTGCGCGCCCCCAATGGTAAAGACTTTATCCACACCCGCCAAATAAGCGGCTGCCAATACCAAGGGATTTAATTCACCGCGAGGGGCAGGCACCACCATGATAATTTGCCCGACCCCTGCCACTTTGGCGGGTAACGCATTCATCAAGACGCTGGATGGATAACTTGCCAGCCCACCTGGCACATAAATACCCACTTTATCGAGTGGCGTAACTTGTTGTCCAAGCGTATTGCCTAGCGTATCTTGATACGTCCAGCTTTCTTGCCGTTGGCGCTCGTGAAAAGATGTGACGCGCTGTGCCGCCAGTTCAAGCGCTTGCTTGATTGTAGGATTTAACCCATCAAATGCTTGTTTGAGCTTTTCTTGTGAAATCTCTAGCTCAGCAAAAGTTTTGGCAGGATGGTTGTCAAATTGTTGCGTCAGTTTTAACACCACCTCATCCCCACCCTGACGCACTTGCGCGATAATATCATCAACCGTAGCCAGTAGCGCTGGATCATTTACCGTTTCAAAAGCAAGCAGCTCTGTCAATTCCTGCTCAAAACTGGCTTGTTGGCTATTTAACAATCGCATGGTATTCCCCTAAGAATAAAAAATGACTAACCCATAGCATAACAAATTTTTCATGGATGAAAGCGGCTTTTTAGCCTGCACAGCTTCGTCAACCCATCAAAATTAGTGCATCAAAATCGGCTAAACTGAGCCAACCCATCACGACTTTCAGTTTTCATCCAGTTAAAATTCACCCAGTTAAAAAAAGACGTCTTAATAACGTCTTTTTTTAATCTTCAATGTCTTAATTTTCCATGTTTTCATCTTCCATGTTTTAATCGGCATAGCCAGCTTTAATAATGCTGTAAATTGTCGAGTGCATACACAAAGGTTTGGATTTTTGCACCATTGTCAAGCGTGGCTGTTACTTCAACGCGCTGATAGGCTTCACCTTCAAACTCATCTAGCCGCGTCCAATGATTGACCAAATCATCCGACGAAAACACCAAGCCCGCTACCATGTCGCCTTGTTCATCTGGGATGACTGCAGGAAATCCAAGCGCCGAGCCCCAACCGCCATCTGGCATCAAATGCCCACGAATAGTCGCAGGCTGCCAACTGCCGTTGATAGGTGTCATGATAGCGTGGTTGTCGCGATTGGGCGCTAGCGTGCCATACACAAAAAGATGCTGCATCATGGTGATTTTTGAACCGTTACTGGGTGTTATCAGCGACGCTTTGCTTAAAGCTTTCGATGATGGGCTCAAGCAGGGCAAATTTGCGTTTATAACTGACTTGATTGACAATTAAACGCGAAGAGACTTGGCAAATCTCTTGACGCGGCTCTAGACCATTGGCTTTCAAGGTATTACCGGTATCAACCACATCCACAATCAAATCACCCAAGCCTACCAAGGGCGCAAGTTCCATGGAACCATATAGCTTAATCACATCCACTTGCTCACCGCGACTGGCAAAAAACGCGCGCGTCACATTGACATATTTGGTAGCAATCCGAAGACGACGACTGGGTAATTGTAGCCCCACTTTACCTGCCGTCATCAAACGGCATTTGGCAATTTGTAGGTCAAGCAATTCATATAAATTGCTTGATCCATGCTCCATCAGCACATCTTTACCCGCCACACCAAAATCCGCCGCCCCATGCTCCACATAGGTTGGCACGTCACTGGCGCGTAAAATCAAAATCCGCACGTCAGCATGCGTGGTCGGGAAAATCAGTTTACGTGATTCTTCGGGGTCTTCAAGTAGTTCGATACCTGCTTTTTTTAGCAGGGGCAAGGTATCTTTTAAGATTCGCCCTTTGGATAAGGCTAAGGTAAGACCGTTATAATTGGCATCATTTGCTTGTGTCATTGTCTTATACCTGTTATTCGCCTTTTACCCGCTCAATGGCGACACCCAAGCCGCGCAGTTTATCTTCCACATACTCATAACCACGGTCGATGTGGTAAATGCGCTCGATACAGGTCTCGCCTTGGGCTGCCACCGCTGCCATTACCAGTGACATAGACGCGCGTAAATCGGTTGCAATGACAGGCGCGGCATTGAGTTTATCGACGCCTTGAACAACGGCAGTATGACCATCGACTTTGATATTGGCGCCCATACGTTGCAGCTCAGGGACGTGCATGTAACGATTTTCAAAAATATTCTCAATAATGGTACTGGTGCCTTCTGCAATACAGCAAACTGTCATGAGCTGCGCTTGCATATCGGTTGGAAACGCAGGGTGTGGTAATGTGCGGATATCAACCGCTTTTGGACGACCTGCCATTTTGACATTAATCCAGTCGCTGCCAACAGTGACTTGGGCGCCCATTTCTTCAAATTTTTTAAGCACAGATTGCATCAAGCTTGCTTCGGTTTTTTTGGCAGTCACTTCGCCGCCTGTCATCATGGCAAGCGCAAGATATGAGCCTGTTTCAATACGGTCTGGTACTACTGAGTACTCACAGCCATTTAATTTGTCAACGCCTTCAATGGTCATATAAGCGGTGCCAATGCCTTCAATTTTTGCGCCCATTTTGACAAGCATATTAGCCAGATCAACTACTTCTGGTTCACGCGCACAGTTTTCTAGGTGCGTGGTTCCTTCTGCCAATGCCGCTGCCATGATGGTATTTTCCGTACCGCCAACCGTGACCATATCAAAGGTGAAATGACAACCTTTTAGCCGACCGCTAGCAGGTGCTTTGGCTTTGACATAGCCATTTTCAACAGTGATGGTCGCACCCATCGCTTCCAAGGCTTTTAGATGTTGGTCAACAGGGCGTGAGCCAATTGCGCAGCCACCAGGTAGCGACACTTCAGCCTGCCCAAAGCGCGCAAGCAGCGGCCCCAATACCAAAATCGATGCACGCATGGTTTTGACCAGCTCATAGGGGGCATAGTAGCTATTGATGGTACTGGTATCGCAAGTCACCGTATCGCCGTTCTTTTCAATGGTGATACCCGTGCCCGCAATCAATTTGACCAAGGTATTGACGTCTTTGAGTGTCGGTACATTGTGCAGGGTGACGGGGGTTTCTGCCAAAATCATTGCCGCAAGCAAGGGTAATGCCGCATTTTTTGCACCAGAGACGACCACTTCCCCTTTAACTTGAGTGCCACCCGTGATTAAAAATTTATCCATGTGTTTCTCCTAAAAATGGCTTATTGCGCAGCTTGTTTGGCTTGCATATCATGCCACTGGGCATAGGTCAACGCTTGGATATTGAGTGCATGGATTTCACCTGACGCAAATTTATCAGACACCAACCCCAATACGGCTTGTTGACGCGCGACAGCACGCTTACCCTCAAAGCTGTCATCCACCACGCGCACATCAAATTTGTTGCCTTGATTGGCGGCTTCGATTTTGCCACTCGGAAAATGGGGTTGTAGTAAAGTAATTAAATCTTGTGCGTTCATGGGAAATACCTAATAAAAGAGGGGTAAAATTATACTATTTTGCTGCGTAGCATAGCATAATTTTTGCTAAGTTTATACGTTATACAAAATGCTTAATTCACGCTAAAAGCGTCCTTGATCCACGTAGGCGTTGGCATAACAGCCTGCCCTGCAGTTGCAGCGCCTTCATAACTTACCACATCAAAGCGAATGTCAAAGTTATCAAATTGCGGATGCGCTTGTAAAAAAGCGGCGGTAGTTTTAACGATTTTGCGTTGTTTGGCGGGGGTGATACTGTCTAAACTTGTGCCAAATTGGCTGGCTTTTCGTTGACGCACTTCGACAATGACTAAGCAAGGGATTTTTTGCGTCGGCTCAAGCATCACCAAATCAAGCTCGCCCAAGTTTTTGTAGTGCCAGTTTTTGGCAAAAAACGTTAAGCCTTGCGCTTCAAGGTAGTGTTTGGCGAGGGTTTCATAATAGTCGCCTTGGCGCTGTTTTGGGGCGGTGAGTTTCATTTTGAAGGATGATTGACTATGTTAAAATGAAATTTATTATACTTTGAGAATTAAACAATGCAAAATCCAAAATGCCAAGTTTATCCTAACCTTCCCTTTGAAAATCTCATTCCCGCCATTGATGCGATTCATTATGACGGCCGTACATTGCGAGTAACATTGCTATTTAAACCACAAGATTATGAGTTAGTATATTTAGACTTTGAATATGTCATGGGTTTTAGAATGCTTAGAGAAGGAGATTTACTAGACTTTCCAAATGATGAATACCCTAAAAATTGGTTATTATCTGTTTCAGAAAATGGCTGGTATGAACAGGAAAAATTACGAAAAGGCTTTACTTCACAATATGTCTTTGACATGAAGGGTAACCGCCCAAATGAATTCTTTATTCTGGGTGAAAGTGATTGTATTAGTGTTTTAACGAGTCTCACAGATGTTCCAAAAATAACTTTCATTGAACGATAATTTTATAAAGAAAACGAGAAAAATATGACTTCAAATCAAGGCACACTCTATATCGTCGCCACCCCGATTGGTAATTTATCCGATATCACCGCCCACGCCATCGACTGCCTAAAAACCGTGGCTATCATCGCCTGTGAGGACACCCGTACCTCGGGCAAACTGCTCAACCACTTTAACATCCCCACCAAAACTTGGGCTTATCACGATCACAATGCCGAAGTACAGACCCCTAAACTGATTGAGATATTACAGTCAGGGCAAAGTATCGCGATTATCAGTGATGCCGGCACCCCACTCATTAGCGACCCTGGTTTTCGACTGGTGCGCGCCTGTCACCAAGCCGGTATCAAAGTCTCGCCGGTTGTCGGCGCCAGTGCTGCCATAGCCGCCCTATCGGTCGCAGGATTACCCTCAGACAAGTTTTATTTTTACGGCTTTTTGCCTGCCAAAACCGCAGGACGCCAAAGCGAATTGACTAAAATCAAGGATTTAACTGCCACGCTGATTTTTTATGAAGCGCCCCATCGTATTGTTGAGTGTATCGATGACATGATTACGGTGCTTGGCGACAATCGACAAGTGACGTTTTGCCGTGAGATAACCAAAACGTTTGAAACCATTTATCCATCAACGCTCGGCGAACTAAAGCAGTTTGTTGCAAGCGATGCCAATCAGCAAAAAGGGGAAATGGTACTGGTGGTCGCTGGGGCAAGTGAATTACAGAATCATGATAATCAACACGATGAATTGCTAAAACGATTATTGCAAGATTTGTCGGTGAAAAAGGCCGCACAGCTCGCCAGCGATATCACAGGGACGAAAAAAAATGCCTTATATGACAGAGCTTTACGACTACAACGGATAGTAGAATAAACGCTGATACTTTTCATCAGCGCTACCCCGTCAAGTGATGAAATATATTAACCATCGCTAAAATCGCAACTATCACTAATCATTAACACCAAACTAATTAGCGGCTAAAAGCTAAAACAACCTAAGACACACTTTAGTTAATGCAAAAAAGTTGGGTGCAATCACGCAGCTTTTTTGGGTGATTAATGCAAATTTTCCCCAATTAAAGCAACCAATTGTTCCGCGATTTTATCTTTACTGGCTTTTTCTAGTGTCGCCCCTGCTGCTCTATCCCTGAAAAACACCGTCATGGCATTGTCATCACTGCCAAAACCGATATCGGTGCGGGATACATCATTACAGGCAATCATATCTAAGTTTTTGGCGTCAAGCTTGCCACGGGCGTATTTTTCGATATCTTGGGTTTCTGCCGCAAATCCTACCACAAAAACCTCAGGGAATTCTTTGGCAATGGTCGCCAAAATATCAGGGTTTTTCACCAAATCCAGTGCCATCTGATCTTGCGTTTTTTTAATCTTTTGCGGCACGACATCACGCGTGCGATAATCGGCAACCGCAGCCGTGGCAATAAAAATATCGGTCGCTTTGCTGACAGGTTCGACCTCAATATCATTGCCAAATTCATCATGGTCATGATGGTAGTGATGATCATGGTCATGATGATGGTGGTCATGGTCGTGATCGTCATGGCATTCACATATATCGTCACTAGCGCATTGGCGAGCGGTCATTAGCATTTCTTCAGCCGATAACACATCGATACGATTGACCAGTAGTGGCGTTGGTATGGGCACTTTACCCCCAACGATCAAGGTTACCCTCGCGCCTGCATTACGGCACGCTTTTGCCAGCGCAAATCCCATTTTGCCCGTGGAATGATTGGATAGATAGCGCACAGGGTCTATGGCTTCAATCGTTGGACCTGCGGTGATTGTCACATTTTTACCCGCCAATACTTGTGGTGTGATTTGTCTAGCGATGAAATATTGCACGTATTCAAGCAACTGCTCTGGCTCTGGCAATCTTCCCTCACCGATATCACCACAGGCTTGTTCACCGCTGGCTGGTTGGATGATTTCATAATCATAATCGGTTAACGTCTGCAAATTAAGTTTGACCGATGGATGTTGCCACATTTGCTGATTCATAGCAGGTGCCACCAAAATCGGTGCCGTGGTGGCAAGGCAAACGGTAGTGAGTAAATCATCCGCTATTCCCATGGCCAGTTTAGCAATCGTATTTGCGGTAGCAGGTGCGATAATCAGTAAATCCGCCCATTTTGCCAGTTCAATATGCCCCATTCCTAGCTCAGCACTCTCATCCAACAAGTCGATATGCACTTGGTTGCCCGTCAAGGCCTGCAGCGTTAACGGTGTAATAAAGGCTTGCGCGCTTGCCGTCATAATAACACGGACGTCATAGCCATTTTTAATCAATAGTCGGGCAAACGAGGCAGATTTGTAGGCAGCAATACCGCCTGTGATACCAAGAAGGATGTTTTTCATAAGATAATAGCACTAAAAAATTTCGCCTATAGTAACAATTTTCTGCCATTTTAGGTATGATTAATCATCATTTATTAGGAAATGCCTATGGCAATCAAAGACTGGCACCAAGACGAGCGCCCCCGAGAGAAGCTACTGCAAAAAGGCGCTGAGAGTCTATCCGATAGCGAGATTTTGGCAATATTCTTACGCACAGGTACCAAAGACCAATCCGCTATCGAACTGGCTCGTGGCTTGATTGAAAAATTTGGCAGTCTGGCTCAGTTACTATCTGCCCCTAGTGAAGCAGTTATGGCGTGTCATGGTATCGGCATGGCAAAATACGCGCAGATTTTGGCAAGCCTTGAAATGGGCAAACGCTACCTTGCCAGCCAAGTCAAACAAGCCCCTACCCTTAACGCCAGTCAGTTAGTCAAAGACTATCTGACTACGCAGCTGCGACCGCTCAATCGCGAAGTGTTTGCGGTGCTGTTTTTGACCAATCAACTCACCTTAATCCAGTATGAGGTATTATTCACAGGTGGTATTTCATCGTGCTCGGTGTGTGTGCGGGAAGTGTTGCGCTGTGCGTTAAAATACGGGGCAAGTCAGCTTATTATTGCCCATAATCATCCAAGCACCTCTGCCACAGCGTCACAGGCAGATCTGGAAATTACTCGCAGTTTGGCAAAAGCGTGTCAGCTTGTCGATATGACTTTGATTGACCATATTATCGTGGGTCAAGATGGCACGCTTTCTTTACAAGAAACAGGCAAGATGCCTTAGCGTTTGACGCGGTTTTTAACCATTATTACCACCCAAATCATCATCAGTAAACCAATGATTAACGCAATCATCGCAAACATGGGTGAAAAAATCGACAAAGCCGACAGCCCTATCGCTGTCCCAGTCTCTGCCACTGAAACAGCGGGATTTGCCAAACCGCCCGTCGTGGCAGTCGAAGCCACGCGCGTGGTGGCAGCTGTACCTTTTATCGTAGCCGCGGCGCCGCCGCCAGCAATGATCGCTAGCGCCCAAGTCATGGCAGGACTCATATCGGTCAATGTCGAAGCCATGACCAATGTTCCTGCAATCCCTGCGAGCGGTACAGCAACCGTATCTAACAGATGATCAACCAACGGGATTAAATAACTGATCGACTCTGCAATACTGGCTACACCCAAAATAATTAACGCAGGCGTAGATGCCACCCACTGCCAGCTATCATTAAGGGGAATGATATGAAAATACGCAGCACAACTGAGCGCAAACAGCGGTACAAACACACGAAACCCGCTACTTGCCGCTAAGCCAATCCCAAGAAAGATACTTAAAATCATTTCAGTTGTCATATTCTCGATACTCAAAGTATGAATAATGCTACCGCTATCATAAATAAAAATTATTAAGAAAAAAACACATATTTAATTAGCATCGCAAAACACATCACCACAATCACTGGTCGAATAAACTTGGTACCGCCTTTGACCACCATCTGCGCGCCCAATGAAGCACCGATAAATTGCCCCACCATCATAGCAAGCCCCACTGACCAAAGCACTTTTCCACCCAATATAAAAAACATCAACGATGCTGCATTGCTGGTAAAGTTGAGTAACTTGGCATTGGCAGTCGCGGTAATCATATCCAGGCCCCGCATGGTGATACCGCCTAGTGCAAAAAACATCCCTGTACCAGGGCCCAAATAGCCATCATAAAAGCCAATCAAGGGTGACATCCCATATTGCCATTTTTTTTTGCTGATTCGTGGTGCAGATTTGACCTCACCAATAGCGGGTGCAAACAGATAATAAATACCAATAAGCGCGATTAAAAAAGGAATGCCTTTGGCTAATAACACTGGCGGAGAAAGTTGTACAGCCATGGCGCCTAGCACGGCTCCCACAAAACAGGCGATAATCGAACGCCAAATTTGCTTGGGGTGAATTTTGCCTTTGCGTATCATGGTAATAGAGGCAGAGAGCGAACCTGCCGTTGCTTGCAGCTTGTTGGTGCCCAAGGTATAAAGCGTAGGAACATTTGCCATTAACAGGGCAGGAATGGTCAATAAGCCGCCACCCCCTGCCATGGCATCTAAAAATCCCGCAATCCCTGCGACCAACGTTAACATCACTAGCACATCAAAACTCAATTGCATCATTTTTCCAAAGGTTAATTGAGGATTTATCACTATAAACAAAAAACCCCATAAGCGCGAACCTATGGGGTTTTTTTAATCAGTATGATTAGTCACGGTCTACTAATTCAACGTATGCCATCGGTGCAGCATCGCCATCGCGATAACCACATTTGATGATACGTAAATAACCACCTGGACGCGCTTTGTAGCGTGGGCCTAGTGTCGTGAATAATTTACCTACAGTCGCTTTATTACGTAAGCGGTTAAACGCTAGACGACGGTTAGCAACTGAATCTTCTTTTGCCAAAGTAATTAGTGGCTCTGCCACACGGCGAAGCTCTTTAGCTTTAGGAAGAGTAGTTTTGATGAGTTCATGTTCAAATAGTGAGTTGGTCATATTTTGGAACATGGCCTTACGATGGCTGCTGGTACGACCCAACTTAACTCCACTGTTACGATGTCGCATGGTCAAACTTCCTTTAAATTTTAACGGCTACGGTAAGAGAAGCGGTCATCAACACGTAAATCAGCAGGTGGCCAATTTTCAAGGCGCATACCAAGCTCTAAGTCTTTAGAAGCAAGGACGTCTTTGATTTCAGTTAATGATTTCTTACCGAGATTTGGGGTTTTTAACAACTCAGTTTCGGTGCGTTGTACCAAATCGCCAATGTAATAGATATTTTCCGCCTTCAAGCAATTTGCTGAGCGAACCGTTAATTCTAAGTCATCCACTGGGCGCAGTAGCACAGGGTCAACTTCTTCTTTTTCCTTAACAGGTTCTGGGGTAGCTTCCGCTTCAAGGTCAACAAATACGGCAATTTGCTGCTGCAAAATCGTTGCTGCTTTGCGAATCGCTTCTTCTGGATCGATGGTACCATTGGTTTCAAGTTCAATAACCAAACGGTCTAAGTCAGTGCGCTGTTCAACACGGGCATTTTCAACTTGGTATGCCACGCGTAAGATTGGGCTATAGCTAGCGTCCAATTTTAAACGACCAATAACTTTATTATCACCAGAATCTTTACGTACATTGGCAGGCTCATAACCACGACCTACTGCTACACGCAAACGCATTTTTAAATGACCACGATCACTTAATGTACCTAAAACTAAATCAGGATTGATAATCTCTACATTGTGAGGTAACTCAATATCTGATGCTAGTACAGTGCCAGGACCTTGTTTGTTAAGGGTCAAGAATACTTCATTTTGATCATGCAATTGGATCGCTAAACCTTTTAAATTTAACAATAGATCTAACACATCTTCTTGCAACCCTTCAAGGGTTGAATACTCATGATCAACGCCTTCGATTTCAGCTTCGATTACAGCTGCACCAGGCAATGAAGATAATAGAATACGACGTAGGGCATTACCTAAGGTATGCCCAAAACCTCGTTCTAACGGTTCGAGCGTGACTTTGGCGTGTGTTTCATTGACCGTGTCCACATGAATGGCATTCGGTGTAAGAAACTCAGTAGCATTTAGCATCATTTGTCACCTCGACTTTATAGTAAAATTAATTATTTAGAGTACAACTCAACGATTAAGCTTTCGTTGATTTCGGTTGGTAAATCAGCACGCTCTGGCGCTTGTTTAAAAGTACCTTGCAATTTGCTGTGATCAACTTCCAACCATACAGGCGTACCACGTTGACCCGCCAATTCAATTGCGTTTTTAATACGTAATTGTTCTTTGGCTTTTTCGTGTACGGCAATCACATCACCATCTTGCAATTGGATTGAAGGAATGTTCACACGAACAAACTCATCACGACCCGCTTTTTTTACTAGAATAGCACGGTGGCTAACTAATTGGCGAGCTTCTGCGCGAGTTGCACCAAAACCCATACGATAAACAACGTTATCGAGGCGACGTTCTAACATTTGAAGCAAGTTTTCGCCAGTTGCGCCTTTCATACGCGCAGCTTCTTTATAGTAGTTTGAGAATTGACGCTCTAACACACCATAAATGCGTTTTACTTTTTGTTTTTCACGAAGCTGTGCAGAATACTCTGACGTTTTGCTACGTGGATTACCATGTTGACCAGGGGCACGGTCAGCTTTTTTGGTTTTTTCTTCGTACGCTTTTACGCCTGATTTTAATTGTAAATCAGTACCTTCACGACGAGAAAGTTTTAATTTTGGACCTAGATAACGGGCCATGAAAGTCTCCTTATACGCGACGTTTTTTCGGTGGACGAGTTCCGTTATGAGGAATCGGGGTTATATCGCTAATGCTGTTTATTTTATAACCCAATGCACCTAAGGCTCTTACCGCAGACTCACGACCAGGTCCTGGACCTTTAACCAAGACATCAACATTCTTGACACCATATTCTTGTGCTGCTTTACCAGCAACTTCAGCCGCAACCTGTGCAGCAAATGGTGTAGATTTACGTGAACCACGGAAGCCTTGTCCACCAGCGGTGGCCCAAGCCAAAGCATTACCTTGACGATCGGTAATCGTTACAATGGTGTTATTAAAAGACGCATGGATGTGCGCTACGCCCTCAGCTACCGAGCGGCGAGTCACTTTTTTGCGACTACGAGTGTCTTTTGCCATCTTTTAGCTTCCTAAGTTAATTATTTTCTGATTGCTTTACGTGGACCCTTACGAGTACGCGCATTTGTTTTTGTGCGTTGACCATTTACTGGTAAACCGCGACGATGACGCAAGCCACGATAGCAACCTAAGTCTACTAAACGTTTAATATTCATCGAGATTTCACGACGCAAGTCACCTTCAGTCGCATACTCTGCAACTTGGGTACGGACAGCATCAAGCTGAGTATCATTTAGTTCACTGATTTTAGTAGTTGGTGCAATGTTTACCGCTTCTAAAATTTTAGCAGCAGTGGTACGACCAATACCAAAAATATAAGTGAGTGAAATGATAGCGTGCTTGTTGTCCGGAATGTTTACACCGGCAATACGAGCCATTGACATTTCTCCAATTATAAGGAAAAGATGAGTTAATCATCTACTGATGTAGCATTTTGAAACACTTGGTTATCTACAAATGTGTCAAAATAACGACAAGTAGCGGATAATACAGTATCCGCTACCTGATTTCAAGTCCAATCTAACAATTTAGATTAACCTTGACGTTGTTTATGACGCGGTTCTGCACTACAAATAACGCGAACAACGCCTTTGCGGCGTACAATTTTGCAGCTACCGCAGATTCTTTTTACAGATGCTTGAACTTTCATTTTCAGCTCCTAGTAGTAGTTATGAATGCTTGACTTCCATAGTTTGCATCAGCGAATAATCATGGTATTGGTGAGTCATTAAGTGCGCTTTAACTTGGGCAATAAAGTCCATAATCACGACCACACTAATCAGTACTGAGGTACCGCCTAGATGAAACGGAATACCAAACGCAGATTGCAATATCATCGGCATCAAACAAATAATTGTCATATAAATCGCACCAATAAAGGTTAAGCGATTTAATACATGATCTAAATAACGTTGAGTTTGTAAACCTGGACGAATACCTGGAATATACGCCCCACTTCGTTTCAAATTCTCTGATACTTCTTTTGGACTAAATACCAACGCGGTATAAAAATAACAAAAGAAAATAATCAAGGCTGCAAAAATTACCAAATACAGCGGCTGGCCGGGTGATAACACTAATGCCATATTCTGCAAGAAACTTTGAAAAATATTGGGATTGGGTGATTGACCTACCCACTGTCCCAAACTCGCTGGGAATAACAACAATGAACTAGCAAAAATCGCTGGAATAACCCCTGCCATATTAATTTTTAATGGCAAATGCGATTGCTGCTGTGCATATATTTTTCGTTCTTGCGATTGCTTTTGGGCATAGTTGACGGGGATGCGGCGCTGTGCACGCTCAATAAATACAATCCCTGCCACCACCGCTAAGGCCAATAAACTAAATATCAACAAGGCAATCATGTTCATTTGCCCTTGCTGGACAGAGTTAATTGACTGTGTGACCACTTGTGGAAAAGTCGCTACGATACCCGCTAAAATCAGCATTGAAATACCGTTACCAATACCACGTTCAGTAATCTGTTCACCTAACCACATCAAAAACATCGACCCTGCAACCAACGAGGTTACCGCAGGAATATAAAAACCAAGACCACTGGTCAATGTAAGATTCTGACTAATCAGACCTGTACACATACCAATTGATTGAACCAAAGCTAAGGCAAGGGTTAATTGGCGTGTATACTTGTTGATTTGGCGTTGACCGGCTTGGCCTTCTTTTTTTAATGCATCCAATGATGGTATAACCGCCGTCATCATCTGGACAATGATTGAAGCAGAAATATAAGGCATAATCCCGAGTGCCATGACTGACATCCGCTCTAATGCCCCACCAGAAAACATATTAAACAAACCTAAAATAGTATTTTCATTGGTTTGAAAAAATTTCGATAAGCTTTCTGGATCCATACCAGGAATAGGTACGTGTGAACCGAAACGATAGACGACTAAAGCACCCAACAAAAATAGTAAACGATTAAATAATTCATCGTACTTACGAATAAATGCTAGAGGATTCATCGATGTTGAATGCTTAGTCATGTAGGATTACTCCTCAACAGTACCACCAGCTGCTTCAATAGCCGCTTTAGCACCTTTAGTCACTTTAACACCTTTAAAAGTATATGCTTTGGTTACGTCACCTGAAAGGATGATACGAACACGTTGCATATCGTGGCGAATGATATTCGCTGCTTTTAAAGACTCAACGCTTACCACGTCACCATCAACTTGATTTAATTCTGATAAACGCACTTCTGCCGTTACCATTGCAAGTTTACTGGTAAAACCAAATTTTGGCAAACGACGGTATAAAGGCATTTGACCACCTTCAAAACCTGAGCGAATACCAGAACCTGTACGTGAGGTTTGACCTTTAACACCACGACCACCGGTTTTACCGATACCAGAACCGATACCACGACCACGGCGAAGTTTATTTTTTCTTGAACCTTCAGCTGGGCTCAATTCATTTAAACGTAGACCCATTATACTTCCTCCACTTTAACTAAGTAGTTAACGCGGTTTACCATACCACGGGTCGAAGGGGTATCTTCAACTTCGACAGTATGTCCAATACGACGTAACCCTAGACCTTTCAAACAAGCTTTATGGCTTGCTAGGCGATGGGCACTCGATTTTACTTGAGTAACTTTCATTTTTTTCATGTTAGCTCACCTTAGCTTAGCCCAAGATTTCTTCAACTGATTTGCCGCGTTTTGCCGCAACTTTTTCAGGAGAAGACATTTCTTTTAACCCGTTGAAAGTTGCACGTACAACGTTAGCAGCATTGGTTGAACCATAGCATTTTGCTAATACGTTTTCTACGCCTGCAACTTCTAATACTGCACGCATTGCACCACCCGCGATAACACCTGTACCTTCAGAGGCTGGTTGCATATACACGCGGCTTGCACCGTGGCTAGCAGTAATAGGATGTTGAAGGGTTGTACCTGCTAAATCAACGGTAATCATATTACGTTTGGCAGCTTCTAGTGCTTTTTGAATCGCTGCAGGCACTTCACGCGCTTTACCACGACCAAAACCAACACGACCATTACCATCACCTACCACTGTGAGTGCGGTGAAAGAAAAGATACGACCACCTTTTACAACTTTAGATACACGGCCAACTGTGACTAAGCGCTCTACTAAACCGTCTGTTTGTTCAACTTTTGCCATGATTAGAACTCCAATCCATTTTCACGAGCGGCTTCAGCTAATGCTTTAACACGACCATGATATTTAAAACCGCTACGATCAAACGCAACTTTAGTAATACCGGCAGCTTTAGCGCGTTCTGCAATTAATTTACCAACGGCAGTTGCAGCTTCGATGTTGCTAGTTTGACCAGCACGTAAAGTAGTATCTAACGTTGAAGCTTGGGCTAATACTTCACCACCCGTTGGTGAGATAACTTGTGCATAAATGTGGGTGTTAGTACGATTAACAGATAGACGATTTACGCCTAAACCACGGATATGTGCACGGGTTTTTTTCGCTCTGCGAAGGCGAGCAGCTTTTTTATCAAACATGTCATTTCACCTTATTTTTTCTTAGCTTCTTTACGAGCGACATACTCATCGCTATAACGAACGCCTTTGCCTTTGTAAGGCTCAGGTGGGCGATAGCCACGAATGTTTGCTGCTGCTTGACCTAGCTTTTGTTTGTCGCTAGATTTTAACACGATTTCAGTCGCAGTTGGGGTTTCAGCAGTAACACCTTCAGGTAGTACATATTCGATTGGGTGTGAGTAGCCTAAGTTTAGGTTAACTTTATTGCCAGCAACAGCGGCTTTATAACCAACACCAATCAATTGTAGACGACGTTCGAAGCCTTCAGTAACACCTTTAACCATGTTGCTTAATAATGCACGAACTGTACCAGTGTGCATCCAACCGTCTTTAGTGTCAGATTTTGGTGAAAGAATAATTTGATTATCTTCCTGTTTTAGC
>NZ_DALZSV010000013.1:0-54576 GCF_032014955.1 Moraxella sp. CTOTU47724 | reverse complement strand
TAATTGGATATGGCTATTTGGATGCTGAGTTTCGAAAATCTGCCACGCTTTAACAAAAGCTTGAAAATGTAGCGTGTTTTGAGCGGCTACTTTACCAGAACTTGGGGGTTTAAGTGTTATTTCAATAGCATTTTCTTGGGAGATCTCATGGTTTAGCAGTTGTTTAAATCTGCCTAAATTTTGCCAGTAACGCTGATTAAGTTCTTTGAGAACATCATTAGGCAGCTTGCCCCACGTAGTTTGAATTTGATTCATACCATGTTCCTATGTTTTAACATGGGTAATTTGAATGTTCATTTCAGCTAGCTGTTCATTCAGATGACTTGTTTGCTGTTGCGCTTTTTGTTTATCGTAGTCTTGCCAAGTCACTTCGGTAAGCCTGTTTTCATGGTCATTGATGTTGCGCTCACAGATAATCAGGCTATTGGCAGCTTCACGGGCTAGGTTAAGGTTTTTGTAAGGGGTTATTAAGTTGATATGGATATTGAGTTCTTTAAATACTTTCAGCACACGGCGACTGACCGATTCCTGGGTGTTGGAGAAAGCTTCATCTAAAAATACAGTACTGTAAATCGGCTTATCGCCTCCTGTTGGCGTAAGTACATAGGCAAGACTTGCAGCAACAATAATACCTGCGAACGATTCTTTTTCTCCCCCTGATTTACCGCTTGATGAGCTTAATATATCTATCACGATATCATCACCTGTTTCAGAATCTATTTTAAACTCTTCAGCATTAAAACTCATTTGGTAACGTGGGTCAAGCAGTCTTAAGCTTTCAAGGTTACTTGCTGTAGTGCCATTAGCGGCTTTATCAAGTACCGCGTTGATATCACTAAGCAGCTTAAAGCGTTTTTCATGTTCTTCTGTGGTCATGAGTTCCATGAGCATGGCAAGCTGTTTATTAAATTCGACTACATTGACAATGCGTTCTGGCTTGATTTTTAGGCGTAAAAATGTACCTTGGCGAAATTCGGTTTTTTGAAGTACCAGATTGACTTGCTCAATACCTTGTTTGATTTGTTCTAACTCACTATTCATTTTGGTCTTAAAGTTCGCCAACGATTGGGTGAGATTATTATTCATACGGCTTTTAAATTTTGTCGTAAGTTTTGCAAGCCCTTCTTGTATTAGATGGTCATAATGGGCCAGAAAATCTGGCATACCTTGCTCAGTTGCTGACCAATCTGACGTGATAGGTTGCCATTTTTCATTGCCTTTAAAATTACCCATAATACCAATCGCTGACTTACTGTCTCGACTGATACGATTACTAGCACTTTCAATGTCTTCATTAAGGCGAGTTTTTAATACATCGGCATTGTGAGCGAGTTGTTTAAATTTTTTATCCAGTTGCTCTATGATGGCTTCGCTCATCGGGTGGTTGGCTAAGATATCGTTTTGGGTGATTTTAAGCTGATGGCTTTTTAATTCTTGAGATTTCGCCCCTTCTTTGCGATTAAGTTTAATTAGCTGGCTTTGTAACTCGTTAAGATTTTGTTCAGCTTGTTGATATAGTTGTTTTGCTTTGGCAATATCGCCTTGGGCATTTTCAAGCGTGGCAAGTTCTTGCTGTTGGTAATCGAGTTGGGTTTGCCAAAACGGTGCATTGATATCATCCCAGTTGGTTTCAAGTAATTTGTGCCAACGATTTTTTAATATTTCTATGTTGGTCATGGCTTGGCGAGCTTGTGCGAGTATTTTTCCTTGTTCGACAAGTTGAGTTTTGAACGTTTGTTGTTGAGAAAGCAGTGAGTTTAATAAGGATTGGTTATTAAAGCCCAATTAAATAGCGAAATTTCTCGTAGTTTTATTTGTCCGTTATCAGATTGATTAAGTAGCGTGGCTTCCATGACATATCTCTTTTTACTTATAAGATTTATTTCTAGTGCTGTGTTAATATTAAAATAGGCTGTCCTGCTGTCCGAATAGTTGCGTGTCCCCTGCTGTATTTTTTGTTGGCAAGTTAAGTTCTACTACTGTGTCATTTTTCACTTGATTAGTGACAGCATTGCTCGACTGTTCTAGATTGTGTTCTTTATCGTCATACTTGTCTGGCATCTCACCAAGCAATGCGATGTATTCATTGAGCATGGCTTGTAATAGGCTTGCATTGACGACATAACGTATCATAGGTGTGATCTCATAGCGTTCAACGTTGCCCCGTTTGAGAGTAACCAATTTATGATTTTTAGCAAAATGCTCCAGTCTCGCTGAGAGTTTTTTCTTATCTTTTGAACCGTGGTCGGTGAGTGGCAAAAATGGCGACATTAAACTTTCTAGTTTTTCGATATCGATGATGATTTCAGTCTCGCCCAAGTTTTGGCGTTCTTGATAGTACTTACGCAAATTGAGCAATAAAAGCGTGTCATATACGTTGAGCGTACGTTTTTGAATCATGGACGTAATATCTTCGCCATCCAGTTCAGCTTGCTCGGTGTCATTTTCGAAATTATCTAGCCCTGTAAGCTGTTCATGGTTTTCTGCGACAAAATCCGCTCTCGCTACGAAAGCAACCCCGCTATGTTCATCAATAATTAAGCTACAATAGATCTCGGATAAATGACGGCGAATACTGGTTTGATGACGCACAATATTGTCAAATAATTGCGGTTTGGCACTGTGCAGTATCACGCCTTGCTGAGATAAATAAATCAACGCTCGGCGTGCGTCAGCTGGCATGTCACTCTCAGTAATAGCGGTCGATTGAGCATCTGATCGCGCATCGAATGACCCATTTTCATCCATCTTTTGTGTGTTCAGTTTTTGCCTATCGCTACCATGATCAATATTTTGGCTTAATACTCTCGAAGCCTTTGAATCATTTTGCTGTTGGGTGTCAAAACAGGTCGAATTATCGGTGCTAGTTACCATGTTAAAAAAGCTGTTTGTCATTATTTTTCCAGATTTATTCGCTGTAAGAGATTTTTATAACGCTAACGCCATCGGATTATCGATAAAATCTTGAGGGAAATGCTCAGTTGTCAAAATTAGCTTAGGTATAGTTGCTTGTAGCTGATTACCAAATTTATCATTGACCAAAATCAACTCTGTTTGTCCGATGTCGGTGGCTTTGACAGCTTTTGCAATACGGATGAACGCGACCAATTCCTCAAGTCCTGCTTGAATTGGCATATAGTTATTGATACTCGCTATGCTCATCGCACCGTATTGATCTAAGGTGTAATAGATTTTTTTGGCGACTTCAACGACCTGGACGGTTTCTAAATTTTCTAACGTTTTTTGGCTTAGGGTGTGATTGTTTTCATGCTCTTGAATGTCGCTTAAATCAAGTTTTTCTTCAGCAATTCTGAGCCGTATACTATCAGGCGATGAATACGGCATTTTGCCGACTTTAATTGTTAGATTCAGGTCTTTATCAATAATTTTTGGCGTGTCTTTAAAGGCAATTGCCCGTTTTTCAAGTTGACTAATTAGCCTATCAACTGCATGATTCTCGCTCATTGCGCCACTTTCAATGTAAGACTTTAACTGTTCTTCAGTACGTCGTCTGATACGAAATACTCTATCACTTTCTCGTGTTAGCTCTGAAATAATGGTGCTCAAAAACTGGTGGTGATGTGGGGCAAGTTGGTTTTTATCAGTGGTTTTGAGCACACTTCGCATCTGCTCGGTAAACTCGGTTAAGCGATTGTCATCGGATAACAAATGAAAAAATCCATCAAATGCACTACCCGCATCAGTTTTGGCAAGTAAGTCTTCTTGTTCAAATACTTTTTGCAGTAACTCGCCTTTACTCAAGTTATCATCAATCATTTGTACGCGTAAGGTCTTATCCATTTTGCGGATTTCTTCTTCAAGTAGCCGAAAATCCCCTGTTAAACTGTACGCAAGGTTATAAATTTCTCGAATTCGTTCCTTTTTCTCATAGTCATTGAGATAGACCATTTTACCTACATTTAAGTCATTGATTTGGCTTTCTAACTGGGCTTTTTGTTTCTCTAAAATAGCGATACGCTCGGCCGTATTTTCACTCATCATCACCGCCAAATCTCGAACCGACTCTTGGACAATCCGCAGATGCGATGCAGATGTACTGATAATCCGCTCATCAAAACTTTGGCAAAACCGTAATACCCTATCAGTAGCGTCAGTGACTGTCAGGCGGTTATCCATTTCTCTAAGCCAACCTTTTTTTATCCAATCATTCAGATAGGTCATTGCGTTAGATTCGGTTTGCCAACTGCCATCAAGCCGTGCTTCATCCAAAGCATTATCGAGCAATATTCTAGCTTGCCCATAACTAATTTCATTGTCGGTCTCAAAAGCAGTAGCAATAAAAGCTAAAATAAATGGGGCATTATCGGCTCGCAGTAGTCGCCATGCAGCCGACTCTCGAAAGTGACGTTGGTAATTTGCCGATTTTGCCATAAAGCTCATGATGATGCCTTTTTTAGTCTATGTTGTTTGGGCTTATGCGATACGCCCTCTGTCTATTTCATCCCTACGATTTGCATTAAGCTGTCAAAGCTATTAACTACTTCATAGCTAACTGGCATTTTTTCAACTGCCGCCAAGGTATCCACTTGTTCAAGCTCGCTATTGTTCCCTTGTGTCTGTTGCAGTTTGGCAAAAAACGCTTTGGCACTGGCGATTTTTTGTTTTTCGGTCTCTCTCAAGTCTATTTCGCTGGTAGAGCCTTTGGTCTCTGCGACAAAATAGACATGACGCACCTTGTCTTGATTAAAGGCAATCGCCCAGTCAGGGTTATAACCGCCAAATGGCGTGGGGATGACAAAGTTTTTGGGCAGTTTGGCATACACTACGACTTCATTGATGTGCTGCTCTAGCTCTGCCAAGAATTTGCGTTCAACATCCGAGTCTGTTTCCACATACTCCCAGACATGACGGTTGGCTTTAATTGCGGTATCTGACAACGGAATATTACTCACAAAGATATCGTTGCTATCATACCGCTCAGATGTCAATTCATACGCGATATTTTGCACGATCAGTTTGGCCTGTTGCTCATTGATGAGACGGCTGACTTCGCTGATAAAGGCTTCGGGGTTGTGTTTAAACTGTGAAAAGACCGCTGAGTTTATTTTACTCAATACAGCAACGACGGTGCCACGGGTCAGATTGGTACGGCTTGCCACTTGCCCGATAAGGTCATAGCGAATCGGCGTTTGTACATTGACACTGTACTGCTCACGATTAGACTGCACTTGCCCAAAGCTGTCACCTTGTCTGAGTGTGTCGTAATCTAGACTATCTTTTTGCTCAGATGTTTTGACGGTATAGGTGAGTGACTGGACAAAGTTGTTGTTACGCTCACGGCTAACTTTATCAATTTCGCTGATACTCTCAGCAATTAATTTTTCGCTATCAAGCTGGATTTGATAAATCGATTTTTGGTTGATGCGTCGCCATAGGGCTTGGAATTCTTTACGGTTTAGATTGTCTGGGTTGATGGTATTTTTGGGTTTATTACCGTTGTTAAACATGCTATCAAAGGCGTTGGGATTAACAACGCTGCCAATTAACTTATGAACGGAATTTTCAAATGGTTTTAATTCTTCTGGTAATTCTGGCAATTTGCCGTTTTCTTTATCTTGATGATAGCTTTCTGACAGATTACCTGCTTTATCCGTGTAACCATGCGAACGTAAATAGAAGAAAATTTCATTAGCTGTATCTGCATCAACGACCATTTGCCCACCCAGTTCACTCACCAAGGTTTTACCCGTAAAGTACTGTGGATTTGCTTTGCTCGGGCGAGTTGCAAGATTTTCGAGCATTTCTTTTTGTAGATTACCGACAAATTCAGCATAGCTTTCGTTGGTAATCACGGTTAGGTTATTCAGCCGATGTACTTCACCAAGTGGCAGATAGCCACTGTCCATGCGTGTGCCATGTCTATCGACTGCAAGTCGCAAGCCACGTCCCACTTCTTGACGGCGAGAGATGACGTTGTCCGAGTGCTTGAGCGTACAGATGACAAAGACATTGGGATTGTCCCAGCCTTCACGCAAGGCAGAATGCGAAAAGATAAAACGCACATTTTTACGAGCGATTTGTTCGTCACTATCGAGCCGTTCGGGGAAGGCAAGCAAGGATTCTTTATCCTTCAAAATCAAATCATAGGCATCGATATCATCAGCGACCAGCACTTTTTCGCCCAGTTCTTCGTCTTTAACGCTTTTGACATTGGGATCGACCATGTGGCGTTTTTTATCAAGGCTAAAATAGCCGTTATGCGTACCTTGAGCAGTGATGGCTTTAAGATAGTCCTGGTATGGGTCATTTGTTAGGTTTAAATCAATGCGTTTACCCACTTCTTCGGTATAAGCTTGTTCAAAGATATCGGCATACTCACCATTGACGGCATTGCCGTCGCTGTCGTACTGGCGGTATTTGGCGACTTCATCGATAAAAAATAAACTTAAGACTTTAATCCCCTTATGAAACAATCGCTGTTCAATATCTAAATGCGAGCGGATGGTTTCACGAATCTGAATACGGCGTAAGTCTTTATCGTCGCCATCGCCTTTATTACTGCTACCTTGCCCGATGTGTAGCACAATACCATTGGCAAATTCGATACTGTCCGCTTTGATATTGGTGACGGTGTAGCGGTCTTTGTATTGCTCGGCTTCTTTGGATACTACAAACAAGTCATCGCCTTTTGCAATATTCCGGATTTCACGTCGAAACTCGCCTTTGGTTGATTTGATTTCTAGCTCTAGCCGTGCAACGGGCGCTTTGCTTGAGACAACCACGTCTTGTAAGTACAGATAGCCATTTGTGCCCGTCAAGCCTTTGACTTCAATGCCTTTGACGGTGATTTTTTTGACCAGTTTTTGGTTATAGGCATCCAGTGCGTCAAGGCGATACACTAGGTTATAGTCACGCTTGTGGGTGGCGGAATAGCGTAGGATAAATAACGGGTTAAAATTGGCAAGGCTTTGTAAGGTCTTGTCCGCGCCCATTTTTTGCGGTTCATCTAGGATGATAATAGGACGGTTACGGCGTATCACGTCAATGGGACGGCGAGAGCCGAATTCGTCTAGGCTGGCGTAGATTTTGCGTGATGCTTCGTTGTTCGCCCCTTCTTTGATGGTGTTAAAGGCTTGCACATTAATAATCATGATATTGATACCGCCATCTGAGCTAAAGCTCTCTAGGTGGTGCAAGGCTTTGGAGTCGTAGATAAAGGCTCTTGGTTTTTTGCCATATTCTGCCAGTAGGTCATCCGCCATCATGCTAATGCTTTTGTTCACGCCTTCCCGAATGGCGATACTGGGCACGACGATAATAAATTTTGACCAGCCGTATTGTTTGTTCATTTCAAACATGGTGCGTAAATAGGTGTAAGTTTTGCCTGTGCCTGTTTCCATTTCGATGTTGAGATTGAGCGGGCTTTGGGTCAGGCTGTCGCCTTTTTTGTTGTCAGCTGTGACAAGCTCGGTGGATTTTGGTAATTGTCTATTGGCTTGCACCGTTTGGATGTTTTTAAGAATTTCATTCAAGTCAAATAACGGCGTATTGGCAAAGCCGATATTTTCATCGTCTAATATATCATAGGTTTGTAAGGCAGAATTTTGCAATATATCAGTTTCGCCAAAATCTAGCCCTGCCTGTTGTGTCACGCGTTTGGGGGTTGGCTGTATACCCCTATCGAGTGTATAGCGGGTTTGCCCGATAAGCTGCTGTTGTCCACGGAACACATCGACGACGGCTTGCACGGCATCTTTTTGGTAGGCTAAGGGTTTAAAGGTGATTTTCATGTTTTTTTCCTTTTTCCCTTAGATAAAGCGTACATCGGTATGCGGTGATAGTTGTTTAAAGCGTTCTTTGATGTTGGTTTTGTCGCTGTCGGTGGCGATGGCGCGTTCGCTGGTGATGAATTTGAGTGGATTGAGTGCGGCGATGTCATTGACCATATTTGCGTCGATGTAGTCTAGGCTGGCAATCAGTGAGTTACCGCCCACTTGGTAGATGGTGTGTCCGCCTGATTTGCTAGAAAGCTCGGTGCGTTCAATGGGCAAGGATAACGGCACGCCGGTGTCTAGCATGAATTGGAATAGTAAATCTTCGTCGCTGCGGTCTTCTTTGATGTTGTTTTCGAGTGTGGCGAGTAGGTCTTGGTTGTAGTCTTGGGGGCGGTAGTAGATGTCGTTCATGTTGCTGGTGTCGATTTTTAGCACTCGAAAGCCTGTGTCAAGCTCGTTGATACCATCTTTATCGGCATTGTCGGTTTTGATTTTTGCCCCTGCTCGGCGGATGCGTTCTTTGGATATTTCGGCGATGGTGGGATAGCCTGCTTTAAACGCTTCGGATTTTGAATCTGTTGCCTCTGGGATTTGTACCATGATAAATTGGCGGTTGCCACCGTCTTCGGCGTTCAGTTGCATAACCGCATGAGCGGTTGTTGAACTGCCTGCAAAAAAATCTAAAATGATTGAATCTTTATTTTCTCTTGTTACAGATAAAACCAGTTTTGCTATCAATTTTGAAGGTTTTGGAAAGCTCATTAACGACTGTTCACCTAGCAAATTATGTATTTCATCAAACCCATCTTCATTCGTACCCCATCCATCATTAAACAAATTATCTGAATACTCAAACTCTAGGCCACTTTTTTCAACTCCTTTCATAGGTAAAATATCTTTAAGCATTTTTGTTCTAGGTTCATCGACTATTCTTCTAAAATATAAATCTTGCGTTATATATAAACTTTTTTCTTCAGCAAATTTATCAAGTAATTTTTGCGAGTAAATCCAATTACTATCTACTTTAACATCTTCAACTAACACCTCATTTTCAATTTTCAAATCAGAAAGTAAAATCATTTCCATATTTCCGGAACTGATTCTTGTACCTTTGGGTAAGAAATAGTTACTTTCTTTAAATTTGCTAGATATTCCTTTTTTTATTATGCGTTCTGCTCTCGAATTTGTTGTCTTTATAACTGGATATGTTTCTGTATTTCTTGCTATTTCACCAATTAAGCCAGTGAACGAACTCAAGGACTTTGCAAATACAAAAATATACTCTTTAACATTTGTAATGCTACCTGATAAAAATGCACCTTTCTTTTTCTTTTCCCAAACTAATTGAGCTATAAAATTTCTCTCGCCTAAAACTTCATCACAGATTTTTTTTAAATTAGCCTGCTCATTATCATCAATCGAAATAAAAATCACGCCATCATCAGATAACAGATTACGAGCCAATTTCAACCGACTATACATCATCGACAACCAATCACTATGAAACCGCCCATTGCTCTCCGTATTCGCCACCAACCGATTACCATCCGCATCCACCTGCCCCGACCGCTCAAAAAACTCAGCCGTATCCGCCGCAAAATCATCGTTATAAATAAAATCATTGCCCGTATTGTACGGCGGGTCAATATAAATCATCTTCACCTTGCCAAGATAACTCTCCTGCAATAGCTTCAACGCCTCAAGATTATCCCCCTCAATAAACAAATTGCCCGTCGTCTCAAAATCCACACTCTCATCACGGCACGGGCGTAACGTCTTGGCTATCGGACTGTTCGCCGTCACAATCGCCTCACGCTTGCCCACCCAGTCAAGGCGATAACGCTCTTGCGACCCATCAATGACCGAATGCGATAATTCTTGCTTAAGTAATTCAAAATCAATGCCCCGCTCAAGCACTACTTCACCGTTCATATCACGGATAACCTTGCCTTGCTCATCGGTTTTTGGCTTCTCGGTGACACAGTTGGGGAACAGCGCGGCAAGACGCTCAATATTGCTATCGACTAGGTTTGGGGTGTGCATTTTTAGTGTGGTCATGAATAGTCCTTATTTTTAATTGGTTTAAGCGGATTAGATGAGACAGCCTTGTTGTGGACTGTCGTCTAGCGTTTGTAGATACGCTAGCCCTTTGTCGGTTGTGCGATAGGCTTGGCTTGGATGCTGTAATGTTTTAGGATAAGCAAGTTCAAGTAACCCTTCCTTAAGCAAGGGTGATAAATACTTTCTGCGTATCGTATCAATCTCTCGATTGAGAAAATGTTTTAAAATACTACTGCTCATAAATTGCTTTTGACAAATTTGTAATACGATGCTTTTCGATTGCTCAGGGGTGAATCTGCCTTTAGCCCTTGCGGACGCTACAATGGATTGTAGATTTAGTAGCATATCATTACTTAAATCCGCCACTTCCTTGATGATAATGACATCATTAATCCCAGTGCTCGGCTCGTTAATCCCAGTGCTCGGCTCGTTAATCCCAGTGCTCGGCTCGTTAATACTAGTGCTTAGGTCATTATTAGGGTAGCTAGAAACGTTATTACCAGTGCTTGCACCTGTCAAGGCTTGGTCATTACCTGCTAGGCTGTCGCAGTTATCAGTATAACAACTATTTAAAAGGTAATAGCTGTTACTACTTTTACCATGTTTTAGTAAATAGTTGTTTTTACAAAATTTTCGTAAAATGCTACTCGCTTGAAGTGTATCTAATCCAATATTCTCTCGAATATCTTTATTAGTAATTTGCCCCATTTTCTTGGCAAGGATTAACACTTCGGCTTCTTTATCTGTCAAGCTATCAAAATGCTTTAACCATAACATTTCTTCTTCAGCAATTAATTGTTGAAGACGTAGTACCGTTTCACAATCATTATTTGAAATCATTCATTGACCTTTTAACGGGTTAAATCTTTGAGCTGCTTTTGTAGCGTTTGTAATTGCAAATTCATCTCCACTTGCCGATTAAACTGCTTTTCTTTATACATGCGTTTTTGCAACTCATAGATTTGTTTGGTAAGCAGTGCCATTTTTTCGGTATGGGCAATCTTTTCTTCAATACTAGCAATCTTTTGATGCGTTGTAGATAGGTTAGCTCCGACGTTTGGCGACAAAAAGACATTCGAAGACGTTTTATTTGTCGTTTTGTTGGTATGAATAAGTAACTGCTCAATAAAATACTCATACAAATCCGCGATTCCAAATACAATCGGTAAATCTTCACGTTGTGCAGGATCTTGCCAATCCGTCGCATAGTATTTGCCTAGGACGAATTTTTGGCTGTCTGCTTGGCTTTGACGTTTATAGTTTGCGATGACTTTGATTTTATCTTCAAAGACAATCTCAAAGATAATCGGTGATGGTATCAATTTATCGATAAACTGCAAAACTTCCGTATCTAGCCTTTCAACACGACTGACGATACTAAAAATTTGGATTTCTTTAATTGTCTCGCTATCGTTTAGATTAATTGTATGCGGTGAGAGCTTATACGCCCATCGGATACTTTCCACTTGCTCCACAAACAAGCGTTCGATACGGTGATTGGCACTGCCTCGTTGGTAGAACTTATTTTTTGGAATAATTTTATCCACTTTAGCGGTTGACGGATAGTGATATAGCATGGGTAACTTCCTTAGTTATATAGAAAACTTGTGCAAATACCCTATAAAGAAATTCATTCAGTACGACTTCTTATACTCAAATAGCCAACTATTCCCTACCACTAATGTCGTAAGTAAGAAACCATCGTTGTCTAATTGTCTTCAATCACAATAAAGCTAATCAGTTCAAAGTCATTAAGCCCAGATACCATATCCACCAAGGCAGTCGTCGACAGTCCTGAAAATAAGCTATCAATATCTTTCTCATCTTTTAGCAGCCGAATCGAATGAATCACAATATCCAATAATGCCGAATACTGTCCCATGTTTCGTCCATCATCGGTTTTGCGGTTAAAAGACTCATACGCTTTTGGTATGGGTTGGTCTATGCCACGACAGGCTTTACGAGCGACATCCAGCAGATATTTGGCTTGGGTGTAATCATATACCACATCGCCACTTTGATTGATATACACCAAGTAATACGGATACAAACGATTGGCTTGATTACCTGCCATCTGGGGGTTTCTTGCTCTTAATGTAAATATAACGCCTGCTTCTAAGCCAATTTCTGGCTGTGCGGGTACTACGGTATGCAGCCCATTCGGTAGACGTTTTAGTTCCTCATGCACTTCTAAATACCCTAATAAATCCATACGAAAATCATTAAGCCCCAAGTCTGTAATAGACACACCTGTATTGGCGTCTTCTAGGTCTAGCACCTCATTTTGTAGCTTTTGCAGCTGCTCACGTCGATATGCCATATCGTTAGCTTGGGCACTTAAGACATTATCATCCCCTGTACTGGTCATATCGACAATAACCATGCGATTTTCCACCCGCTCTCTTAGATTGATATAATCGTCAAGACTGATATCTGGCCAATAATTTACCAATTGAATCACACTGTTTGATGAACCAATGCGGTCTACCCGTCCAAAACGCTGGATAATACGTACCGGGTTCCAGTGAATATCAAAGTTAATGAGATAATCACAATCTTGTAAGTTCTGACCTTCTGAAATACAGTCAGTCGCAATCAGAATATCAATCTCCCGAGATTCTTCTGGAAAAATATCTTGTTTTTGTTTCGATTTTGGTGAGAACAAAGTTAATAAGCCCTGCATATCATAGCTCTGTCGACGCTTAACGCGGGTTTTGATGGTAGACGTATTATCGTTGCCTGTAATTTTGGCACTATGCAATCCATAGTTCTCCAATAAAAAAGGAGCAATGTTTTCATATAGATAATTAGCGGTATCCGCAAAGGCGGTAAATATAATTACTTTGTGATTACCGGGATTAATGGGATGCTGTAGCTTCTTAATGATATGACTTTTAACGTGTTGTAGCTTAGCATCATTCTTAGTGTCAATCGTAGCAATCATCCGTAACAACCCTTTGATGATTTCTCGATCACCATCAAGATCCATTCGCCAAGATAAGCGATCCATATCCGCCAAATGAATTTTCAACTTATTGCCAATTAAGTCTTCTGGATTAAGCAGTTCGCCGTTCTCATCTTGATCATAGCCCATCAAAGGCGCAATACTTACTTCGTCATCTGCCGCACGTGCGTCAAAATCATCAATTTTCGCAATCACATTGCTGATGTTTTTCTCTAGAAAAGTTAGCGTTAATCTAAATGCATGGATTGAGCTTTCAAGACGCTTAAGCAGATTGACCGTCATTAATGCTTGCAGACTACGCTCACGATCAACCTGCTTCAGTCGCCCTTTTCCTTCAACCAAAGTATCAAAAATCTCCTCATATTTACGCAAGGCGCTAGGGAAAATATACGTGACAGGCGCATAGACCGCCATTTTAATTAATGACAGCTCTGCATAAATTCGGTTGAGCGTTACAGCCTGTTTATCATTGGATAAGGGAGTGCGATATGATAGGGGTTTAAGACGCGTAGGAAACTGTCCAATAGCTGTAGTGTCATAGAATGTCTGGATATGTTTGCGCGATCTAGCAATTGTCACACTATCAAGCAGTTTAAAAAAGTCAAAATCAAGCAAGTTTAGGATTGCTTGGGTTGTACGTTCTTCAGGTTCTAGCTTTGCCCAAGTATTGAAACTTGCTTGTGCCCTACGAAAGATAGTCTCAATATCGCGCTCAGTGTCAAGTTTACTTTCTATAAAGTCTGCATTGCCTTCGTATGCCAGGGCTAGCTGATTTTTGAGATCCGTAAAATGATTATTTACAGGCGTCGCTGATAACATCAACACCTTGGTTTTTACTCCTTGACGAATGACCTTGTTCATTAAACGATCATAACGCGATTCTCGTTCCTTATACGCACCACGGTTACGAAAATTATGCGATTCATCGATAACGATTAAGTCGTAGTTACACCAATTAATTTTCGCCAAATCAATCCCTAACGTTTCACCATTGTTTCGAGATAGGTCAGTATGATAAAGGACATCATAACTAAAGCGATCGTTGGCAAAAATATTGGTGACTAAGTTGGCATTATAGTTGGTCCAGTTTGCCCCCAATTTCTTAGGGCAAAGTACCAATACGCTTTTATTACGTAGCTCATAATATTTAATCACAGCCAATGCGGTGAATGTTTTACCCAGACCGACACTGTCTGCCAAAATACAGCCATTATAAGTTTCTAATTTATTGATAATTCCAAAAGCGGCATCTTTTTGAAAATTGAATAACTTATTCCATACTACCGTATCTTGGTAGCCAGTTAAGTCATTGGGTATGACATCCGTGCTGATATCCTCCAAAAAATCCTTGAAGATATTATAGAGCATTAAAAAATAAATCCGTTCAGGTGGATTCTCCTGATATACAGACTCGATATGCTGCACGATTTGGCTAGTAACGTCTTCTACTTTGGTCGGATCATGCCAAATCCGATTGAAAAGCTGGATAAAAGTTTGTGTCGTAGATTGCTCATCAAAGCAATTAACCATGTTAGATATGGCATTGCCCTTTTCAAAGCCCAAACCTGTTGGGGTAAAACCTTGAATTGGCATGTATGTCAGAGATGTCTCGGGTTGTTGAATACTAATAAATTCCTGCATAGGTGCACTACTAGTGTTTGATTTAAATATCGCTTTTCGTCTTATCCAATCAGCACATTCTTTAGCGATTGCCTTTTGTGATAATTGGTTTTTTAGATGAATTTCAAACTCGGTACCATATAGGCTACTTTCACGATCAATTTTTGGAATAATAAACTCTCGTTTTTCCTTTTTGAGTTTTTCGGTTACATCTTCAGTAATAAATGTGGGTGATGTAAATACAAATTGAAAGGAATCAACTTTTTCTAATTCTTGTTTTAAGGCCGCATAAGCGTAAATTGAAAAATAGGAAGCAGCAATTTTGAGTTTAGATTGATTATTAAGATTCTTGCCAATATCTATTCCCAAAGTGCTATTGATGTTATCGATAAGTTTCATAAATAATCTGAGTTTATTTAATTGGATTTTATTGAGCTTATTAAGGTTTTAGGGTGTAAGTCAATATAAAATTCAAACAAATTTAATGTCGTGTTTCTAAATTATATAAGTTTATAACTGGCGCTCATTTAGATAATTACTCATATTATTCCAATTCCCACTCACTTGCCTTTTCTCCTCAACCGAATCATGAATACGAGCCAATTGAAACACATACGACAGGTAATTATTCTTTCCAATGTAGCTAAAACGCTGATTTAAAGCTTTACGGTAAATAATTTTATTTTTCACTAGGCTATATCCTCACTTCAAAAAGCAAATAAAAAGTGCCAAATACACCTAGATTCATAGGATTTAGTATAGGAAAAAATGGCATGAATCGCACTGACAGATGAACTATGGGAGCAGGTAGAGCATACCTTGACGTAGAATGGGTGTTACATCACTACAAACACTCGTACCGTGACGGAAGCTACATACGGTGTCATCAGCATGCAAGTGGAGCTAGGGCGGGCTTTGATAAACCAATTGGACAAGGCCATGGTGGACGAACTACAAAAATCCATTTATGACAACTGTCGTACCAACATGCAAGAATGCCAAACAGCCAAATCCCAATTTGGATAGTTATTTATACAAGCTCAGACATTTAGTAGAAAATACGTTTACAAGGTTAAAGCAGTTTCGTAGTATGGCCACGAAATATGAGAAATTAGCTCGTAATTTTAAGTCGATGATTTACCTTGCTTGCTTAATAATCCAAGCTCAAGTGAATGAGGGACATGCCTTAATTTATCTTCGAGATAAGTTTGAAAAGCATGACCAATGAGCTCATAGTTTATTTATCAGAAAGCAACCCTGTTAAGCCAATCTAAATAAAAAAATCAAGGTTGTAGTCAGATTTCGGATTGGTCGAGAAATAACCATGGCACATTTAAGGCACAATTATGGCACAAAGATTTTTTTATGTGCCTTAGTGACAAAACGGGGTCACAGCAAATGAGTACTAATTAAATAAAATAGATTATCTAATTTGCTGATTTTAAAGCAATAAAAAAGCCACTTTGCTATAAAGTGGCTTTTTTGCTAATCACTTAAGATTAAGTGGAGCGGGAAACGAGATTCGAACTCGCGACCCCGACCTTGGCAAGGTCGTGCTCTACCAACTGAGCTATTCCCGCATTAGGTGGTCAACTAGCAATTTTGAATGTTTGTTGCGTCGTTGTGGATGCGTATTATAAGGATTTTTAATACGGCGTCAAGCATTTTTGCAAAAAAAATTCAAAAAAATACGTTTTTTTTAAATTTAACTGTTTTTACTGGGTTTTATTGAGAAATAGCTTTTTTAAATGTCTATTCTCGTATGACCTTTTCCCTTTCTAACCATAATTATTAGTTTTTTTTATCACACTCTGAAACACACCATGTATCTATCGTTACGCAATTACTGCAAATCTCAGCAGATTGTTTTTTAATGACTTCGCTATAATGCGTTTAAACTTGCTATTTCTCTTGGTCCTTTTTGCTGTATTTGGAGATAACGATAAGATGAAAATTTCAAAAAAACTTATGATGCCAAGTTTGGCGGCATCCGTCATTGCAGTAGCTGTCACCGGTTGCTCGACCACCACTGATACTGGGGCGATTGGCGTCGACCGTAATCAGTTGTTGGTAGTATCCGATCAGCAGGTGCAACAACTTTCAAATCAAGCTTTTCAACAAGAAATTGCCGCCGCCCGTGCCAAAGGTCTGCTTGATACTAATCCGGCACAGTTGGCACGTTTACAGAAAATTTCTCAGCGTCTGATTGCGCAGACAGGTGCCTATCGCAGCGATGCAAGACAATGGTCTTGGGAAGTGCATGTCATTAAAAGTAATGAGCTCAATGCACACGTATTACCCGGCGGTAAAATTGTCTTTTACTCAGGTATTATCGATCGCTTGAATCTAACCGATGCTGAGATTGCTGCGATTATGGGTCATGAGATGGCGCATGCATTGCGTGAGCATACCCGTGAGCGTCTATCGCGTGACGTGGCGACCCAAACAGGGATTGGTATTGCCGCAAGTGTATTAGGTTTATCTCAAGGTCAGGCGCAGTTAGCAGGCTTAGCTGGGGATTTGGGTATTTCCCGTCCCAATAGCCGTACTCAAGAAACGGAAGCTGATTTGATGGGGCTAGAGTTGATGGCACGGGCAGGTTACGACCCTAATGCAGCAGTTAGCCTATGGCGTAAAATGCAGAGTGCGGGCGGTCGCGGCGAGCCACCTCAGTTTTTAAGTACCCACCCGGTGAGCTCAACACGTATTGCCACTATTCAATCATTATTGCCACGTGTGATGCCGTTGTACCAACAAAGCCGTTACCGTTAATTTTAACTTCGTAAGTCATAAGCCAATATCTAGCTGATATTGGCTTTTTTAGTGAGCAAATTTAGTAAGACAAATATTGGGTTGATTAAAAATTTGCTTATCCACAATAATCCATTGCCCATCAATTTACTCAACAATTTACCTACCCATCAATTTATCTAGCAAGCCTAACAAGTTGTCAAAAAACCGATTGATTGAAGTTTTTTAACTATCTCAACAGCACAGCGGCATTGTCAGTGGCATAATAAGCGTTTGGTCACAGCTATAGGGTAAATCCATGAATCAGCTTGATATTAATTTGCTAGTCTTGTTCGTCATTTTGGGCTGCGGTATTTTTGTGCACAATCCCACGATTTGGGTCAGTGCGACTGCGCTAATTATCATCAAATTTTTACCCAACAACCAACCTATCTTTTCTTATATTCAACAATATGGACTCAACTTGGGTATTTTGCTGCTCACCATTGCGGTCATTGCGCCTATCGCCTCCGAGCAAGTCAGTAGCAAAGCCTTGATGACCTCTTTTGCCAGTTGGCGCTCATTATTGGCCATCGCCGTGGGATTGCTGGTGACTTGGCTGGGCGCAAGAGGGGTGAATTTAATGAAAGTTGACCCCAACGTGGTCACGGGGCTGATGATTGGCACAGTAGCAGGGGTGGTATTGTTTCGCGGGGTGGCGGTGGGTCCGTTAATTGCCGCGGGTATTTTATCCTTGCTATATTGGTCCAAGTGAGCCATAGAAGCTAGTGAGCCATCAAAGATAGAGAAAATTTGAGCGGTATTGACACAAGATTATTTTTGCCAGTCGAGCCAATTTGATAGATTAGGCTACCTTAAAACTATGCTAAAATGGCTAAAATGCGGTAAGTGGTGACCAGTTAGGTTTGTCATTGACTACCCATTTTTGATGAATAAAATCAGTGAACCGAGGACGACATGAGTCAACTTGCTACCCCGATTGCCGATGCCGTGACAGCGCGTTTGCAAACGTTACAGCCCAGTGTCTATCAGCTAGAAAACGAGTCGATGCGCCATGCTGGCTATTTTGAAGGCAAAGAAACCCATTTTAAACTGACCATTGTCAGTGAGGCATTTGCAGGCAAACGCTTGTTACAGCGTCATCAGTTGGTATATGGACTTATCCATGCGTTACTGTCACAAGGCGGTGGGCAAATTCACGCGTTTTCAATTCATGCTTATACACAAGCAGAATGGCAAGCGGTTGGACAATCTCCCGAAAGTCCCAATTGCGCAGGACAAAACGCAGGGTAATATACAGATAAAAAAGAGTGTCAACATAAGCTAAAACCACAGACCTCTTGAGTTAATTTACGCTATATTATTATAAAAAAGGTTGATGTATGAAACACGCACATATGCTGATGGCATTGATTTTAATTGCCTTATTCTTGTGGCAAGCCGTGTTGGTATTTACCGCACCAAAAGGACAAGGCTTGCCAAAATCTGCCAAAATCGGCGCACACCTGATGTATGCCTTGGTGATTTTAACAGGCGCGGTGACGGCGATGCCATTGTTTGGCGCAGGTATAGTGCCGCACTGGTTGATTGCCAAGATGGTATTACTCATTGTTGCCATTTCGGCGACTGTCAAAGCCACGCGCCAGACGACTACGCCCAATCAAGCCAAAATAGGTATGTTGATTGCTTTTATTGCCTATATGGGTATTTTGACGCTGGCGTTTGTTAAACCGCTCAACCTATTTTAAGGCTAAAGCAGTGAACATAAGGGAGTAGGATAATGAAAAAATTAGCTAGCTCAATACTTTTAGCGACGGCCGCCACGGCAGGTTTGACAGGGTGTATGACCACGCCTACCCCTGAATACGTATCCGCCAACAATTACCAAAGCTATGACTGTGTTGCGCTTGCCAATGAATACACGCGCGTCAATCAATACATTGATGCCAATGCCAATCAGCGCACGGGCTTGCAAGCTTCAGGTATCGGGATTGGTGTATCGGGCAATCGCCATGGTATTTATCCTACCGTGAGTGTCGGCTTAGGCTCAATCAATGGCGGCAACCGTCATAATCTATCGATTGCTATGGGACAACGTGATGCGATGCTACAAGCCGCTCGGTTGAAACAATGCCCCTTTGCTACCGGCATCAAACTCTATAGCGAAAAATAATTTATCCCATTTTATCCTGTTGAGTGTAGAACCCATCTTTCATAGTGAGATGGGTTTTTTTATGGTCAACCAAATCAGTGGCTGGCTTAGGGGTAGTAAGTGTCATTGAATACCTATTGAATATGTATCGAATATTTTTTTAGCTTAAAGATAATTTTTATTTCGATAAAGATTGTCTCGTTTTAGATTGACAAGTCCATAATTTATTGATTAATATGACACATATTGATGGTTAAACACGGTAAAAATTTTAAAAAAATGAATTAAAATGCGTGTGAGAACAATACTTTAAGTCAAGGAATACTTGGGTATTAATCAGTGGGTAAAAATTTTTACTCAGGTAAACACGAAGTTTTCACTAGCTTTCGTCAATACCTTTAGTAAACCCCCCAAAAAAACGATAGAAAAACACGCTAAAAAACACGATAGTAAGGATGCTACCATGACCAAAGACGTGCTAACCCTGCCACGCATCGTAATGGGTGCGAAATCTGCCAACGCCCCGCTCACCCAAAGCTATGATAAAGGACCGGTCACGCCACTGATAGAATTGACCATTGGTGATTTTTTTGATCAGATGGTGGAACAAAACCCCGATAAAGACGCCTTAATTTCCGCGCACCAAAACATTCGTCTCACCTACCGCGAACTACAGCGTAAAGTCAATCAGCTAGCCAGCAGCATGATTCGTATGGGTCTGCAAAAAGGCGATCGCGTGGGTATTTGGTCACACAACAACGTTGAATGGGTCATCATGCAATTGGCGACTGCCAAAGCCGGTATTATACTGGTCAACATTAACCCCGCTTATCGTATCTTTGAGCTTGAATACGCCATCAACAAAGTCGACTGCCAAGTGCTGGTCTTGATGCGCCACTTCAGATCTAGCGACTATGCGGTGATGCTTCAAGAGCTTGCACCTGAAGCGCGTCACCAAAGCTACCAAAATTTAGAGCTCGTGCAATTACCCAATCTCAAACGGGTCATCTGGATTGACAGCCCAGAGTCCACTGAGGATTTTAGCTATATGCAAAAATTCTCAGCGTGGATTGCCAAAGGCGATGCCGATGATCCGGCAGTGGCGGAACGTGCCAAAAAACTTAACCCCAATAACCCCATCAATATCCAATTTACCAGTGGTACCACAGGCACGCCCAAAGGCGCGACGCTTACCCACCGCAACATTTTAAACAACGGTTATTTCATCGGTGAAGCCATGAACTTAACTGCCGATGACCGTTTGTGTATCCCTGTCCCGCTCTACCACTGCTTTGGCATGGTACTGGGCAACCTTGCCATTTTGACCCACGGTGGCACGATTGTGTATCCCAATGATGGCTTTGACCCCATCACCGTACTTGAAACCGTGCAAAAAGAACAATGTACAGGTCTGCATGGGGTACCGACCATGTTTATCGCCGAGCTTGACCACCCAGACTTTGCCAATTATGACTTATCGACTTTGCGTACCGGCATCATGGCAGGCTCAAGCTGTCCGATTGAGGTCATGCGCCGCGTGATTGACCAAATGCACATGAAAGAACTCACCATTGCCTATGGCATGACCGAAACATCGCCGGTATCTTGTCAAACCAACCAGCACACGCCACTTGAAAAACAAGTCTCAACCGTAGGTCTGGTACAGCCTAACCTAGAAGTCAAAATCGTCAACCCAGAAACGGGTGAAACGCTTGACATCGGTGAGACAGGTGAGCTGTGTACCAAAGGTTACTCAATCATGCTCGGCTATTGGAATGACACCAATAAAACGGCGGAAGCCATTGTCGATGGCTGGATGTATACCGGTGACTTGGCAACCATGGACGAAGAAGGCTATGTCAAAATCGTCGGACGTAGTAAAGACATGGTGATTCGTGGTGGTGAAAACATTTACCCTGTTGAAATCGAAAACTACCTATATCGCCACCCAAAAATCCGTGACGTCCAAATCGTGGGCGTACCCGACAAAAAATTTGGTGAAGTCCTCGCCGCTTGGATTATCCCCAAAAAAGACAGCGACTTAACCGAACAAGACATCCGTGATTTCTGTAAAGATCACATTGCACACTATAAAGTACCGACTTACATGAAGTTTGTCGACGAGTTCCCAATGACCGTCACGGGTAAAATTCAAAAATTCAAAATCGTGGAAGCGATGACACAAGAATTGGGACTCTAAATTTTCAACTTCAGCAAAAACTTAACATAAATACAGAGGGCATCTAATAGCAATTTAGCTGCACCCTTTGACAGAATTAGGATTTACAATGACGGTTATCCAAAGTAAATTAAGCCCAAATGGCGCGGAATTTCAAGCCAATGCCGCTGCCATGCAAACTATCGTTGATGACCTCAAAGCCAAACTTGCGGTCATTGCTCAGGGCGGTTCAGCGTCTGCTCGCGCCAAACATGTGGCTCGGGGTAAGCTATTGCCGCGTGAGCGTGTCGAGCGCTTGCTAGATGCCGGTACGCCATTTTTGGAAGTCTCACCGATGGCAGCGTATGGCATGTATGATGCCGATATCCCTGCCGCAGGCGTGATTGCTGGCATTGGTCGTGTTGCTGGTATTGACTGTATGATTGTGTGTAACGATGCCACCGTCAAAGGCGGCACTTACTACCCGATGACGGTCAAAAAACATTTACGGGCGCAAGAAATCGCGCGAGAAAACCGCTTGCCATGTATCTATTTGGTCGACTCTGGTGGCGCGAACTTACCCAACCAAGATGAAGTATTTCCAGATAAAGACCACTTTGGTCGTATTTTCTTTAACCAAGCCAATATGAGCGCCGAAGGTATACCCCAAATCGCCGTCGTCATGGGTAGCTGTACTGCAGGTGGTGCCTATGTGCCCGCCATGAGTGACGAGTCGATTATCGTCAAAGATCAAGGGACGATTTTTTTGGGTGGACCGCCACTGGTCAAAGCCGCCACAGGTGAGGAAGTCACCGCAGAAGATTTAGGCGGTGGCGATGTGCATACCCGTCTGTCAGGCGTGGTTGACCACCTTGCGCAAAACGATTTACATGCTTTATCACTGGCGCGCAACATCATCGGCAATTTAAACCAACAAAAAACACCTATCCACCACGCTACCGCACAAAAAACCCCGCGTCCACCCAAATACGACGCCAAAGAATTGTACGGCATCATCCCAACTGACACCCGTAAGCCATTTGATATCCGCGAAATTATCGCTCGCATTGTCGATGGCAGTGAGTTTGATGAGTTTAAAGCACGCTTTGGTACGACGCTGGTGTGTGGTTTTGCGCATATTGAAGGTATGCCAGTGGGTATTATCGCGAACAACGGTATTTTATTTAGCGAATCAGCGCAAAAAGCCACCCATTTTATCGAGCTATGTTGCAAACGTAAAATTCCGCTCGTGTTTCTGCAAAATATCACAGGCTTTATGGTGGGGCGCAAATACGAAAATGAAGGGATTGCCCGTCATGGTGCCAAAATGGTGATGGCGGTTGCCAATGCCAAAGTGCCGAAGTTTACCGTGATTGTCGGCGGCTCATTCGGCGCGGGTAACTACGGTATGTGTGGTCGTGCGTACAGTCCACGTTTCTTGTGGATGTGGCCAAATGCGCGTATCTCGGTGATGGGTGGCGAGCAAGCGGCGTCGGTATTAGCAACGGTCAAACGCAGCCAATACCAGGCCAAAGGGGAGCACTGGTCAAGCGAGGACGAGGAAGCGTTCAAAGCGCCAGTGCGTCAGCAATTTGATGAGCAAGGTCATCCGTATTATGCCTCGGCTAGACTGTGGGATGATGGCGTGATTGACCCAGCCGATACCCGTCAAGTATTGGCACTCGGCTTAAGTGCCGCTTACAACGCACCGATTGAAGACACCACCTTCGGTGTATTTAGAATGTAATTTTCAGCGTGTAAAATCAGAAGTCTTGGTTGTTTGTTCTATCACCCTTGAGCAAGCATCAAAAACGCTTCAACTTTACCCAACAAAAAAAGGAAAAACACGATGAAATTACCGACTTATGACAGCCTACTGTTAGACATTGACCAGCACGTAGCAACCATTACCCTCAATCGCCCAGACAAACGCAATGCCTTTAATGACGAGGTCATCCAAGAACTGACCGATGTGTTTCAATTTTGCGCTGAGCAAGACGAAGTGCGTGCGGTGGTATTGACTGCCAATGGCAAAGCCTTCTGTGCCGGGGCAGACCTGAACTGGATGCGCGCGATGGCGGATTATAGCCACGATGAAAACTTGGCAGACGCTGGCAAACTTGCACAAATGCTAGCCACCATCTACCACTGCCCAAAACCCACCGTCGCTGCCATTCAAGGCGATGTGTATGCCGGTGGTATGGGTCTGGTGGCGGCTTGTGATATCGCCATTAGCGTAAAAAACGCCAATTTTTGCTTAAGCGAAGTCAAACTTGGCTTGATTCCTGCGACCATTAGCCCGTATGTGATTCGCGCGATGGGTGCGCGAGCCGCGCATCGGTACTTCTTAAGTGCTGAAGTATTTGATGCCAAAGAAGCCAAAAAAATCGGCTTTATCCATGAGCGGGTGGATGAAGAAGAGTTTACACAAAGCCTTGATAATTTGGTCAAACACTTGGTCAACGCTAGCCCAAATGCTGTCAAGGTGTGTAAAAAACTGGTGCAAGATGTGGCGTATGCCGAGATTAATGAGCAGTTAATCAAAGATACTGTTGCAGGCATTGCCGATATCCGCGCATCTGCCGAAGGTAAAGAAGGCGTACAGTCATTCTTGCAAAAACGTAAACCAAGCTGGTTAAATAATTAATTGATGTGATAAAAAAAGCTAAAGGCATACCATGAAAGAACTATTTTTCCCACTTACAATGATTGTTATTTCAACTTTAGCAACACCTGCCTTTGCCAAAGACAAATTGCCAACTAATGCAGTTAATGCCATTGAACAAACCTTAACCAAATACTATGGCAATCAATATCAAAATGACTGTTTATTTTTTTCTCATGATGAAACTCATTATTGTGCCAAAGTAACGAACGCAGAAATCAAAACATTGAATGGCAAATCCCAACTGTATGTATTGGTCAATGGTGATTATGCAGAACCAGGGTTAGATGCAGGGCATGTAACCGAAGGTATTGGCGGGTTATTCATTTTTAATCAAGTCAATAACCAGTGGCAATTAGCCGCAACCCAGCCCTATATTACGAATGGGGCTTACGGAAGTTCGCAACTAGGTAATTTTAAATTGGTACAAATTGCACCCGACAAATTCGGCTGGTATGGCGAATATGGCTATACTTCAACAGGTTGTACCGAAGTGAATAAGCATATTTATGCCCAAGTCGGCAATCAAATCAAAGCCATTTTCATGGCTGACCCCATTGATAGCGACTGTTCAGGCAACGGTGATGGTTGGGATTCTTATGAAAGTAAGCTTACAATTTTAAGCCAAAAATCGGCAAGCAACGGTTTTTACCCCATACAAATCAACGCTATTGAGCATGATTATCCCGATAATCATAACGTCAAAAAGGGTAAGGTCAAAAAATCAAATTACCAAATGACTTATAAACCTAGTGCGCAAAAATATATTCGATAATCGGTAAAAAGAATTTGCCAACGGATTTTACAAATAAGGGAATTATGACTATGTTTTCAAAAATCTTAATAGCCAATCGGGGTGAGATTGCTTGCCGCGTGGCAGCCACCGCCAAAAAATTGGGTGTGCGTACCGTTGCGGTATATTCAGACGCTGACCGCTTTGCCAAGCACGTAGCCGTGTGTGATGAAGCCATTTATATAGGCGGTTCTGCGCCCAAAGACAGCTACCTGCGTTGGGAGCGCATCTTGGAGGCTGCCAAGCAGACAGGCGCACAAGCGATTCACCCTGGCTATGGGTTTTTGAGTGAAAACGACGAATTTGCCCAAGCTTGCGTGGATGCGGGTTTGGTGTTTATCGGCCCCCCTGCCTCTGCCATCACTGCCATGGGGCTTAAAGCTGAGTCCAAACGCTTGATGGAAGCTGCCAATGTACCGCTCATTCCAGGGTATCATGGCACCAACCAAGACCCCGAATTTTTACATAGCGAGGCCGACAAAATTGGTTACCCTGTGCTAATCAAAGCCAGCTCTGGTGGCGGCGGCAAAGGCATGCGGTTAGTTGAAAAAACCGAAGACTTTATTGACGCCTTAGGCTCATGTCAACGTGAAGCCATTAGCAGCTTTGGCAATGACAGCGTATTGATTGAAAAATATGCCCTGCGTCCCCGCCATATTGAAATTCAAGTCTTTGGCGACAGTCACGGCAACTATGTGTATTTATTTGAGCGTGATTGCTCGGTACAGCGCCGCCACCAAAAAGTGCTCGAAGAAGCCCCTGCCCCAAATGTCAGCGTGGCAATGCGGGAGGCGATGGGCGCGGCGGCGATCGCGGCGGCAAAAGCGGTCAATTATGTGGGGGCGGGTACGGTTGAATTTATCGTAGAGCAACGTGAGTGTTCACCCGAAGATAAATTTGGTGGTATGAATTTCTACTTTATGGAAATGAACACCCGCCTACAAGTAGAACACCCTGTCACCGAAGCCATTACCGGTACTGACCTTGTCGAGTGGCAACTGCGTGTTGCTAGCGGCGAGCCGTTACCCAAACAACAAGCAGAATTGACCATCAACGGTCATGCGATTGAAGCACGTATCAATGCTGAAAACCCAGACAACAACTTCTTGCCCGCCACAGGTACGCTAAACGTTTACCGCACGCCAACTCACAGCGAGTTTAGGGTGGCAGATGTGCGCGTGGATGATGGGGTACGCGAAGGCGATGTCATCAGTCCTTACTATGACTCAATGATTGCCAAACTCATCGTCCATGCGCCAACCCGTGAGCAAGCGCTTGCCAAACTAGACCAAGCCTTGGCAGAAACCCGTATTGTCGGTCTGCCTAACAACGTGGCGTTTTTGCGTCACGTGGTGCAATCAGATTCGTTCAAATATGCCAATCTTGATACGGCATTGATTGAACGTGAAAAAGACGTACTGTTTGGTCAGCAGCGTGGTGAGCTACCTTGGCTGGTAGCCACCGCGATTGTTAACGAGCTTGCCCAAGAAGCGCAAACCCAAAACCACGACCCCTTTAGCAAAACCGATGCATGGCGCGCATATAGCCATTATGAGCGTCCGTTTGATTTGGTGTATCACGATAAGGCATTGCGGGCTGTTATCAGCCAAATTCAGGGGCAAGCATTTCATCTAACGATTAACGCCATTGCCAAAGCGGAAAAACAAGGCGCGGACGTTGTCACGCCCATCTATCAAGGCGATGTTCGTTATTTAGCCACGGCTGATGATACTTTTACCCTATGGCTAAGTGACGGAGAAACAGCCGGCAAGCGCCAACAGATGCAGGCATGGCGACACAATGAGCAAGTATATGTGTTCTCAAATCATGCCAGCGATACCATCACCTTGGTGGATAGCATGGCGCATGTGGGCATCGAGCCCCAAGATGGCGGTAGCCTCAAATCGCCCATGCCAGGTCAAGTGGTGGCGTTTCGGGTCAATGTGGGCGATGAAGTGAAAAAAGGTCAAGCCTTGGCAGTGATTGAAGCGATGAAAATTGAGCATACCATTAATGCCCCTACTGATGGTACGGTGGCAGAGCTGCTGTTTAAAGCAGGGGATTTGGTATCCGATGGCGATGAGCTATTAAAACTTGATACGGGCAGCCAATCATGAACTATCCAAATTTTGTCAAAATCATCGACGTGGGCGCAAGAGACGGACTACAAAACGAAAAACAAACCGTGCCAAGCGACGTCAAAATCGATTTGATTAACGGCTTGATTGATGCAGGCGTGCGCAAGTTTGAAGCTACCAGTTTTGTGTCGCCAAAGTGGGTACCACAAATGGCAGACAATGATGCCGTATTAGATGGCATTAGCAAACGTGATGACGTGGTATATTCGGTGCTCACACCCAATATGAAAGGCTTTGATGCCGCCCTTGCCCACCGTGACCAATTTGCCAATTATGAAGTGGTGATTTTTGGCTCAGCGAGTGAAGCTTTTAGCCAAAAAAATATCAACTGTAGCATCGCTGAGAGTATCGAGCGATTTGCCCCGGTGGCTGACGCCGCCAAAGCGCATGGTATCAAGGTGCGCGGTGTCATCTCTTGTACCGTAGGCTGCCCGTATGAAGGCAAGATTCACCCCGATAAAGTCGCCTATGTGACAGAAAAACTCGTTGCCATTGGCGCTGAACATATTGGCATTGCAGACACCATCGGCGTGGGCACACCTATCAAGGTGCAAAAAGCGTTGGATGCTGCCTTGCGTTATATTGATATTGACAATATCTCTGGGCATTTTCACGACACCTATGGTCAAGCGCTTAGCAATACCTTAGCGGCATTACAAATGGGTGTATGGCAGTTTGATACCTCGGTGGCAGGGCTTGGCGGCTGTCCGTATGCCAAAGGCGCAACCGGCAATGTTGCCACTGAAGATGTGGTATATCTGCTACATGGCATGGGTATTGAAACGGGCATTGACCTCGACAAACTGGTTGATGTCGGACAAAAAATTAGCGCGTTTTTGGGCAGGCAAAATGGCTCAAAGGTGGCAACAGCGATTTTAAATAAACGTAAATCTTTAACAGTCAGTTAATAAACAAGGAATGACTATGAACCTAGGACTCGATTACCAACTTGGCGATGACATCAACGCCCTACGCGAAACCGTCAAAGCCTTTGCCGATGCCGAAATCGTCCCACGTGCTGCCGAGCTTGACCGCACCGACCAATTCCCGATGGACTTGTGGCAAAAAATGGGCGAGCTTGGGCTGCATGGCATTACCGTACCCGAAACTTACGGCGGCGTGGACATGGGCTATGTGGCGCATATGGTCGCCATGGAAGAAATCAGCCGCGCATCAGGCTCAGTGGCGCTAAGCTATGGCGCGCACTCCAACTTATGTATCAACCAAATCAAACGCAACGGTACAGACGCCCAAAAACAAAAATACTTGCCAAAACTCATCAGCGGTGAATTCATCGGCGCCTTAGCCATGAGTGAGCCCGGTGCCGGCTCAGATGTCACCAGCATGAAACTACGTGCCGAAGACAAAGGTGGCGTATATGTATTAAACGGCTCAAAAATGTGGATTACCAATGGACCGGATGCCGATGTGATGGTGGTGTACGCCAAAACCAACCCAGAGCTTGGAGCAAAAGGCATCACCGCGTTTTTGGTAGAAAAAGGCATGAAAGGCTTTTATACTGCGCAAAAACTCGACAAACTCGGTATGCGCGGTAGCCACACAGGCGAGATGGTATTTGACAATGTCGAAGTGCCAAGCGACAACATTCTGGGTGGTCTTAACAACGGCGTTAAAGTATTGATGAGTGGCTTGGACTACGAGCGTGCGGTACTCGCCGCAGGTCCCATTGGGCTGATGCAAGCGGTGATGGACAACGTCATTCCCTACATCCACGACCGCAAGCAATTTGGTCAAGCCATCGGTGAATTCCAGTTGATTCAAGGTAAAGTGGCGGACATGTACACCACCTTACAGGCAGGGCGCAGCTTTCTTTACACCGTGGGCAAAAACTTGGATATGCTAGGCTCAGACCATGTGCGCCAAGTGCGCAAAGACTGCGCCAGCGTGATTTTGTGGACAGCGGAAAAAGCTACTTGGATGGCAGGAGAAGGTATTCAAATCTTTGGCGGCAATGGCTATACCAATGAGTACCCACTGGGGCGTATTTGGCGTGATGCCAAACTATATGAGATTGGCGCAGGTACCAGCGAAGTACGGCGTATGCTGATTGGTCGTGAGCTGTTCAACGAAACCGCTTAATTGATTAGATTTGTCAGCACAAGCCCTAGCTAAAACTAGGGCTTTTTTATTAGATTGTCAAAATAGGTTGTCAAAATCCGCCTTATTAGCAACGTGCTATGTTAAGGTTGATTGGAAAATGGCTTGGTATTGCGCCGGTTTGAGACGTGGTCCGAACTGCTGAATAATTTGGCTTGCGACGCTACTGGCTAATTTGCCACAATCTGCCAACGCATGACCGTGCGATAGCGCATATAAAAAACTGCCCGCAAAATTATCCCCTGCGCCATTGGTATCTAGCACTTGGTCAACGGGTAACGATGCCACGTCAATCAATTTTGTTTCACGTGAAACATCGTCTCGTACTGCAATGATTGACCCTGCTGCACCATTGGTCATCACTGCCATATTGGCAACTGACAATAACGCTGCTGCCGCTTGCGAGTGACTGGTTTGGTGGGTAAATAGCTGCGCTTCATCAAAGTTACAAAACACCGCATCCACGCCACCCTCTAGCATGGCATCAAGTCCTTCGCGACCAAACTTGACCACGGCAGGGTCGGCAAAACTGACCGCGATTTTAGCCCCTTTGTCTTTAGCTTGTTGTTTTAGCTGGGCAATCGCCTGTTGTACCGAGGGTGACATAGCGAGATAACCTTCAAGATACAACCAATCAGCATCATTGAGCGCATCAAACTCAATATCGGTTTCACTGATTTCTGCTGAAGTGCCCAAATGCGTTTGCATGGTGCGCTCGCCATCTGGGGTCACCATCACCATACAACTGCCTGTAGTACCATCAGCAAATGACTTGGTAGATGTCTTGATACCTGCGGCATTTAAATCCGCCAAATAAAAACGCCCTGCCTCGTCTTCACCGACTCGGCAAGCATAAAAAGTATCGCTACCAAGGCTTGCGGCGGCATAGATACTGTTGGCAGCCGAGCCACCGCCGGCTTGTTTGGTTGCGGTGATGTTTTGCGTGGTGAGCGAGGCGATGAGGTCAGCTTGCTCACTGTGACTGGCTAGGGTCATATTGCCTTTGGTCAGGCCTGTGGCGTGAAGCTGTGCATCGGTGACGACAAATTCACTGTCGACTAACGCATTGCCGATGGCGACGATTTTTGCCATGTTGATTTTCCTTCTTTGGATAATACTTTTAAGTTTTTTTACATGTCTGATAATTGATTGGGAATTACTAGCAAAAAGTCTGTCACGCCAACATCTACTCCTTGCTGAAATAACAATGTAGTAGCCTGTCCACGATGGTGTGTTTGGTGATTAAAAAAGTGACTGAGTAACAAACCAAATTCTCGGTTAAATGTCTGTCCTTTGGTATTGTGATAAATCATCGGCTGTTGCAATTGGCTTTCAGTCACATCTTCCACCAAAGCTATAATGATATTGTCAAGCTCAGTTCTTGCAGTTGCATAGGCTGTTAAGTTGTCAAACAATAACGTATCTAAAGCAGTCGGCTTTGGAAAATTGGCTAAAATCTGTAAACTTTTAAAATTAAAAAACTGGTTGAAACGATTTAACCAAATTAAATCCCCTACCATCAAATGATTCATGGTACCTAAAATTGAGCCAAAAAATGCGTGCTGATTTTTAAGTAAACTATCGGTATCAAGTTGTTTCATCGCTTGAATCATTGCTTGATTCAAGTTTTGATTATAGTTTGCAAATAGTTGAAACATGGGCTTTCGCATGATTTTTCCATTTTTATTCTAAGGCTGGTTTATCATAGCAGACTTTATTGTCCAAATCCGTAGCAGCATTTTACTGTAAAAATTGAAACTTTACTTGATAACAATAAGTCATTTTCTCTTTAATAAAACGATTTTGACCCCCATTTCTCAAAAATAAATCCGACAAAACTGCTATACTTTCTGTTTTTTACAATTGGTTTTGCTGATAAATTCTGACAAATATTATGATGACACACAGGTAACTTCATGCCCGCAACTTCTCACGACTCTGCTTTAGATTTGACCCTGCACCCTTCTTTTACCCTACGCTCTCATGAGCGCATCGATGCGTTATCGCTTGATGTACTGGTGAGCGAACATAACGCCACTGGATTGATTCATTATCACCTCGCCCACCCGAGTGATGAAAATGCCTTTATGATTGGCTTTCGCACCCAGCCGATGACCGACCGCGGTGAGGCGCATATTTTGGAGCATACCAGTCTGTGTGGCTCTGAAAAATATCCCGTGCGCGACCCGTTCTTTAGCATGATTAAGCGCTCGCTCAATACGTTTATGAATGCGTTTACCGCGGCAGATTGGACGGCGTATCCGTTTGCCACCCAAAACCGTCAAGATTATTTTAACTTGTTGTCGGTGTATTTAGATGCGACATTTTTCCCAAGTTTAAATCCGCTCGATTTTGCCCAAGAAGGGATTCGTGTGGAGCTTGATGATGACGGCAAACCCCAGTATAAGGGCATTGTGTTTAATGAAATGAAAGGCGCGATGAGTGGCGAGATTGACCAGTTGTATCATACGCTGGCGCGTCATTTATTCCCCACAACCACTTATCACTACAATTCTGGCGGTGAGCCTGCTGCTATTACTGAGCTTAACCACGCCGATTTGGTCAAGTTTCATCAAAGTCACTATCACCCAAGCAATGCGGTGGTGATGAGCTTTGGCAATATCCCTGTGGCAGAGACCCAAGCCCGTATCCATGAGGATGCATTGGCGGTGGCAGGCAAAGCGTTTGCTAAAGGGCAAAAACACGCCTCACGACTTGAAAAATCATTGACCGCGCCAATCAGCGTGACGGACACTTACAGTGTCGATACGGTGAAACCCAAACAAACCCATCACGTCATGGCATGGTTATTACCATCGATTTTAGACGGTAAACAGCGCCTGGCTATGCGATTACTTGAAGGCGTATTGGTTGAACATGCAGGTTCGCCGCTGCGGGCGTATCTTGATAGCCATCCGCTGGCATCTGCCCCAACGCCGCTACTGGGCTTGGATGACAGCCATTATCAGATGGTGTTTTATGCGGGTGTCCGTGGCTCTGAGCCTGAGCATGGCGATGCCATTGAGCAAGGAATTTTGGACTTACTCAAACAAGTGGCGGACCAGCCTGTGGACAGTGAAGCGATTGAAACCATTTTGCACCAAATCGAAATCGACCAACGTCATATCGGTGGCGATAGTATGCCATATGGTCTAAATTTGATGCTTGAAGGCTTTAGTACTGCTATCCACGACGGTGACCCCATGCATGTGTGGGACATCGATGAAAACCTAAACTGGCTACGTGAGCAAGTACAAAATCCTGATTTTATCGCCAATTTGATTCGCAGCTTTTTGCTCGACAATCCGCATCGCGTGCGCTTGACACTCATCCCTGATGCGAGCAAATCTGAGCAACAAGCCAAGGATGAGCAAGCCAAACTTGACACCATCGCAGCGGCACTGACCGATGACACCCGTAATGCACTCATCAGCCAAGCCAAAGCCCTTGCCGAACGCCAAGCTACGCCTGATGATGTGGATTTGCTACCCAAAGTGGGATTGGCGGATATTCCTGCCCAAATTCAATTTAAAACAGGTACAAAACGCGATATCACTTTAAGTGGTGTGCCAAGTACGTTGTATGAATATGAAGCAGGCACCAATGGTCTGTACTATTATCAAGTGATTATACCCCTAGAAGGTCATGAAGCGCTCATCAATCATCCAGATTTACCAACCTATCTGAGCTTGATCAGCGAAGTGGGCACGCGCAAACACGATGCCTTGGCATTTCAAGCGCGACAAGCACGCCATTCAAGCGGTGTGACTGTCAGAATCAGCCAGCGCACGTCACCTGATAATCCCGAAAAAATGGATAGCTTCTTGGTGGTCGCTACCCGCTCATTGTCACGTAAATTTGAAGCGATTGAGCTGGTTAAAGAAGTGCTCAACGACACTATTTTTACCGAATATGCGCGGATGGAAGAGCTACTGACCCAAAAACAAATGGGCTGGCAATCGCGCCTTGCCAATGCAGGTCATGCGTATGCCATGCAAACAGCGAGCCGCAACACCAGTAAAATCGCCCGTCTTGAATATGTACGCGGTGGTTTGCCTGCATTAAATAGCTTAACTGAATTTTTGCAGCAAGCGGAGCAAGATAGCAGTGCATGGCAAAAGCTCGGAGAGCGATTAGCTACTTTACATAGCTACATCAAAGCCCTGCCAAAGCAAGTGCTTATCATCGCCGAAGCAGAGATATTACCGACGCTGCAACAAGCGATTAGCGAGAGCTGGCAAGCGCCTGTTGACGAGCCTGCCGATACCTTAATCGAATCGCCCATTACCACTGACGGTAGCGATATCGCGTGGCTTGCGCAAACCAATGTATTTCATCATGCGCTTGTCTTTGCTGCCGTGCCGACCGACCATCCCGATGCCCCTGCCTTGATGGTGCTCTCAAGCGTGCTACGCAACAACTATCTGCATCGTACCATTCGTGAGCAAGGCGGGGCGTATGGCGGCGGCGCGAGCTATGATAGCAATGCCTGTTCTTTCAAGTTTTATAGCTACCGTGACCCGCGTGACCAAGCCACGTTTGATGACTTCTTGGGTAGTATTGATTGGTTACTCGCGCAATCTACAGGCGAAAAAACCGATGCTTGGATTGAAGAAGCGATTTTAGGATTGATGGCAGGCATGGATAAGCCCGCAAGCCCGGCGGGTGAAGCGGTCAAGGCGCTGTTTGCTGAGTTACATGGTCGCGGCAAAGACTGGCAACAAGCGATGCGTGCCAAAATCTTGGCGGTCAGCCTTGATGATTTACAGCGGGTAACAAGAACTTATCTTAAAGACAAGCCATTTACTCGTGCCAGCCTTGCGCCGTTTGATAAAGCTGAACTCATGCAAAAGATGGGTTTTCAGATTGAAAAAGTGCTATAACAAACGTAACAATAAAATTAATCATCTTAATAAAAAAGGCGCTGTTATTAGCGCCTTTTTTCATCTTTTATACTCGAAGTTTTACACAACCAGCAACTCAATTTTACCCAGTCCGTCAATTTGCGCGAGGATGGTATCGCCTTTGACCACCGCACCGACGCCCGCTGGCGTCCCTGTAAAAATCAAATCCCCTGCTTTGAGTTCAAAAAACTCAGATAAATTGGCAATGGTCTCTGCCACATTCCAAATTAACTGATTGATATTGCCTTGTTGTTTGGGCTCCCCATTGACCGCCAGTGAAATATTCGCTTGTTGTATCTCAACAACGCTAGCAACGGGATAAACTTCGCCAATGGGTGCCGAATAGTCAAACGCCTTGCCAATCTCCCACGGGCGACCCGATTTTTTCATTTCGTTTTGCAAGTCGCGGCGCGTCATGTCGAGCCCCACGGCATAGCCAAAAATCAGCTCATGAGCCTGTGATACACTCACATTGGCACCCGCTTTGCCAATCGCAACCACCAATTCTACTTCATAATGTAGCGCTTGCGTTTTAGTCGGATAAGGCAATTGGGCAATGCTATCGGGTCGAACCGCAATAATCGACTCGCTGTCACTGGCTTTACAAAAGAAAAATGGCGGCTCACGGTCTGGGTCACTGCCCATTTCTCGGGCGTGGTCGGCATAGTTGCGCCCCACGCAATACACGCGGCGGACAGGAAAGGTTTGCTCGGATTGATGGATGGGCAGTGCCACCACTGGCCTGGGTGGAAAAATGGTATTCATGGTGATTCTACTTGGTTGGTTGGAGTATCAGATGGCGGCTGGGTGATGGCAATATCAGTGACATGAGTGACATGCTGGTCAGCTGCTAAATTGCTAGCAGGTTGCCACGCTTGCAAAAACTTATCATGGCGCAGGCTATTGTCTTGATTGGTGAACGATTGCAGATAGTCTCGGGTGGTGGATTCCCATTGCTGACTTTGTTCAGCTGAAAACTGTCCCGTCAGTCTTTGGTAGCGCAAAAAAATCAGCCAAGTATTGAGCACATCGCTCTCGCAATAAGTGGTGAGCTTATCCCATGCTTCTGCTTGCACCATAGGCACCACATCATAGCCGTCCAACGCTTGCTTGCCTGCAAAGCCGCATAGAGATGCGACGACATCGAGTTTTTGCGACGTGCTATTCATGGCAAGTTTCACCATCAAATCGGTATGACGGTCATGATAGCGGTTGATATAGTTGTTGTATCTCATCTCACCGGTTTGGCTAAACAGCTTGGGCGCAGTCAAGCCATGCTGCAATGCCCGATACACCATGACGGGTATATCAAAGCCCTTGCCATTCCAGCTCACCAACAACGGATTTTTTTCAATGGCATTAAAAAAGGTTTGAATCATTTGCGCTTCGCTATGGTCAGCCAGCGACAGCGATTTTAGGGTCATTTTGCCGCCCGCCACCCACAACACCGAAAGACATGCGATTTGGTGCAAAGGCAGGGGCATAAAAGGATGCCCAACATCTTGCTCACGCAGTGCCATAAGCTTGGTCATGGCATCGTTATCCGATAACCCAGCCAACTCAGGGTATAGCCGCTTGCCTGTGGCAACATCGGGTATGGTTTCGATATCAAATACTAAAATCGGCGCTGGCGTAGCCATAATACTTCCTTGTTAGTTTCTGCTTTAGGTTATCAGGTATTAAGCGTCATCTTTAATCCCAAACAACCCTGTTGATAGATAACGATCGCCACGGTCACAGACGATAAATGCAATCACCGCATCCGGGTGTTCTTTAGCGATTTGGTATGCTGCCCACGCCGCCCCACCTGATGACACCCCCGCAAAAAGCCCTTCTTCGCGGGCAAGCTTACGCATAAACACTTCCGCATCGTGCTGCTCGATGTCCATCACCCTATCCACCAAACTTGGCTCAAAAATCTTTGGCAAATAGGCGGCTGGCCATCGGCGAATCCCTGCGATATTAGCGCCTTCAGCGGGCTGTAAACCGATAATTTGCACGTTTGGGTTTTGCTCTTTTAGGTATTTGGACACGCCCATGATGGTGCCTGTGGTCCCCATTGAGCTAATAAAGTGGGTAATCGTGCCATTGGTTTGCTGCCAAATCTCAGGACCTGTGGTCAGATAATGCGCTTGTTTGTTGTCAGGGTTGTTAAACTGGTCGAGTACGATGCCTTTACCTTCTGCCTGCATTTGCTGGGCAAGGTCACGTGCCGACTCCATGTTATCGACTTCAATCAATGTCGCCCCATACGCTGCCATCGCGTCTTTACGCTCTTGGGTAGAGTTGCTAGGCATAATCAGCGTCATGGCATAGCCGCGCATTGCCGCGACCATCGCAAGGGCGATGCCTGTATTGCCACTGGTGGCCTCAATGATGGTGTCGCCTGGCTTGATAGTACCACGCAGTTCCGCTTGATAAAACATGTTATAGGCAGGGCGGTCTTTCACTGAGCCCGCTGGATTGTTGCCTTCAAGTTTAGCAAGCAGGGTGGCTGTGCCTTGGTCGGTTTGCGGTGCAAATCGCGCCAGCTTGACCAGTGGCGTATGTCCAATGCAGTCATTGAGCGTGCTGGTTTCAGTGATGAAATTATTATGGGTCATAAGACAACCTTAGTTTTTGGCGATGAACTTTTGATAAGACGAGTTTTGAGCAGACGCATTTAGTCTATCTTATAGATTAGCTAGCGTTAATTAGTTTTTTTAACAGTAATTTTTTTGGATTGCGCGCGTAGTTTAGCAAAATTCGTATCACCCGTCAGTGGCGAATCATGATTATTGTGCAAGTCATTTTTCCACCGCTACCCCATCTGATTTTATCTCGATTTTTTGCTAGGGTATAGACTTGTCAAAAATTTACTTGCGACAAAAACCCCAGCTACCCAAGCAAAATTGGCTAAAATCCTATAAAATGAAACGCTATACCCCAAAACCCTGATAAAAAGTCTGATGCCTAAATTAGGCTGATGCAAGGCTAGCAATGTGAGCAAACGATTTCACTTGGATTTTTCCACCGCTTATGGACAGTTGATACTATTGGTGTTTTTGCCGATTAGCGCACTCGCGTTGACGGGTGGTTTTTTGGTGTTATCGGATACCAGCCGTGCTGCGCGTACCATTCAGCAATCAACCGCGGATAATTTGCTAGTGACTCTGCAGCCAGTCGCCGCTTCTATGCAGACGAATCTGATTAAAATCAACCAAGCGCTATCTACAAATACCACTCAGCCTAATAACGATAATAGCTTAAGTAAAGATGGCTTAAATAAAGATAACTTAAACAAAGACAGCGCAAATAAAGCTGAGCTGTCACCCAAAGAATTGGCGACACTACAAGCCAATGTGAAATTTGCCCTACAAAATGCCATCAACGACAAACACTTGCAAGGCGTGGCGATTGTCAACGAACAAAGCAACGTGTTGGTCAGTTTTGGTGATTTGTCACAACAGCCCAATCCGCGCTTGTTGCCTTTTTTGGGACGCCACCTTGAGGCGCAAAGCAATACACAGCAAACTTATTTGCTGACGCAGCTCAACACCCAATCCAATAGCCTGTTTAATAGCAAGGGTAGTAGCTTATTTGGTCGAAAATTGGTACTAAGCCCACCCGCCAATGCGACTGCCCCACTACCGACGTTGTGGCTTATTGTCAATATTGATAATGAGCCGCTACAAGTGGCTCGCTATCAAGTGATGTTGGCGTTAGCGATTACCGGACTCTTTACTATTTTACTGCTGCTATTGACCACCCACATATATGCTAGACGCTGGATTGCGCCGATTTATGAGATGCGGTTACATTTGCAGCGCACCAACGCCAACAACCTGTATAAACCGATGACCATTAACGCCAGTGGTGAAATCAACCAACTGCAACAGGATTTGGTCAAGACCTTAAGACGTCTGCATAAAAGTTTCCAAGAACTCAAAAATCACGCCGAGCAGACCGAAGATGATTTGCGATTGGCTTTTGACGAGATGGAGATGCAAAACATCTCAATTCGCAATGCGCGTGATGCGGCGGTTTCAGCCAGTCAAACCAAATCAGCATTTTTAGCCAATATCAGTCACGAATTACGCACCCCACTTAACAGTATTGACGGCTTTATCAACCTATTATCCCGTCATGGCGGCTTAAATGCCGAGCAAGACTTGTACGTGCAAACGATTCGTAAGTCTTCAGCGCACCTATTAGCACTGGTCAATGACGTGCTTGATTTTTCTAAGATTGAAGCCGGCAAACTGGTACTGGATAGTCATGAATTTGACCTGTATGCCAGTATCTACGATGTGGTGGATATGCTATCGCCACTCGCGGCAGAGAAAGATTTACGGCTGGCGGTGTTCTTCTATGACGATGTGCCGCATTATCTAGTAGGGGATGCGTTACGCACCAAGCAGGTTTTGACCAATCTTGTTAACAACGCCATCAAATTTACCGATGATGGCGAGGTCATTGTGCGGGTCAGTCTGGATGATGACATCGATGATTTAATTCATATCAGTGTGCAAGACACAGGGCGAGGGATTTCGCCTGAGCATCAAAAAGTGCTGTTTCAAAGTTTTTCGCAAGGCGATCCTTCGATTACTCGCCAGTACGGCGGTACGGGGTTGGGGTTGGTGATTTCAAAACAGCTTACCTATCTGATGGGCGGCAATATTGGTTTTTATGACAACGCCACTGAGCAAGCGGGTGATGCGAGCCAATCGCACAAAATCAAAGGCACGACGTTTTGGTTTACCTTGCCGATGACCATCAGTAACCAAGAGCAGCAGCGGCTGCTTATCCATGACCCCATTTGGCAGTTACCTGCCATCGTCCCGCCAAAAACCGATGCCGGTTATGTGGCGGCTGATACCACTGCTGCGGTAAATATCTTGGTATGGATTGACCATCCTGCAAGCTTACAAGTGTTAAAAGGCTCGCTGCGTGAATTACCGATTGCCATTACTACCGCAAGTACGCTAGCAAGCCTACTTGAATCGCTCAAAGAAACAGGCAATCATTGGGATTGGGTCATCGTGGACAATGGCACCACTGAGGATACCACGTCGCTGCTCAAACAAGTACGCTTACATTATGCCGGTAAATTGCTACTATTTGGCTATCAAGTCAATCTTGAGCCAGAATTGTTGTCGCGTTATCAAGCACAAGCCTTGTATCAGCCGCTCGATCGTCGCCAGCTTTACCAGCTGCTTGATAGCAATTCTGCCAGCAGCCAAGAGCCTACACTGCCGCAGTGGCATGGTTTTACTGTGCTTGCCGTGGATGACCATCTGCCCAATTTGTTGGTACTAGAAGCGTTATTGGCTGAGCTGAGCATTAATGTGGTGACGGTTAATAGTGGGTTTGACGCCATTGAATACATCACCACGCACCAGTCACAAAGCGATACCGCCGTGGATTTGATTTTTATGGACATTCAAATGCCAAGAATGTCAGGCAGTGAAGCCGCCATCCAAATCCGTAAGGTTGAAACGCAAGCAGGACATCAACATATTCCGATTATTGCCCTGACCGCGCATAGTCTATCCGATGAACGCGATACATTATTGGCATCTGGGATTGATGACTATGTGGGCAAACCAATTAGTCAAGCCCAGTTATTGCAAATCCTGCAACGTTGGTTGGGTAAACACAGCACGTCCGTGTCCGCTGATGTGACTTTTGACTCAACCGCTGATGTGGCTTCTGACAAATCTGCTATCAACTCACCCATCTCGGCGCGCTCGATAGCGCCTATAGCGTCTGGGGCAAATAACCTGCGTACTGCACCTGCAACCCCCAAAGAGAGTGCGGTATTTGCTCATACGCCATTAGCCGCCTCAGCGACTACCACCGATGACAACGCTAATCTACCAAGCCTACCATCGGTCAGCAGTCAGCATAGCGCTGAGTCACTAGCAAGTCTTGCGGTCATTGATTGGGATGATGCGGTGATGCGGGTAGCAGGTAAGCCTGATTTGGCAGCCAATTTAATTACCCTGCTGATTGAATCGATTGAGCAGGAAAAAAGTGACTTGCAGCAAGCTTGGCAGCGCCACGACAGGCAAGCCTTGTCCCACGCGGCGCATCGCATTTTAGGGGCGAGTCGTTATACCGGCGTACCACAGCTACGTCAAGCCAGTCAAAATCTTGAAGACAAGTGCTTGCTAAATATCAACAATAGCTCACCTGCGCAATTTGCCATTTTGGCACCTTATTATGAGCAAATGCTACAAGCGCTTGATAACTTGGCACAGGCTGATTTGAGTCAATTCCCTGCACTCAAATATGCCCAGCTCAAAGAAAACGATATGACTTGGAAGATGATTTGATACCCATCACCACAATGCCGCCTAGGTTTAGCACACTTGCCATTTCACGTTACCTTTCTTAAACGTATCGTCTGATATCGCCTCTTGTGCCCAACCAACAAAATCAGTAAAGTGAGATTAATGATTGCAAATCATTGCGTTTTCGCAACATTTTTTAAGTGTATTGGGTTGGTCAAATTTTAAGGATGCGTATGTCAGTTTTGTCGGTATCGAAAGTATTGCCGGGTGTAGGGTTTTTGCCATTTTTTCAGCGTGCTACTGCTTCATCTTTAGCGCAGCGTATCAAAGCGGCAAACGATAACCTTGCGCCCGATGTGCGTTTGGAACTTAGCGGTGATGATAGCGTCATTGTTTGGCTGACACGGATTGACAAGCGCAATGCGTTAAGTTTTGCGTTGATGGATAAACTCATTGATTTAGCCCACCTGCTCACCACATGGACGGACGTGCGGGCGGTGATTTTGGCAGGTGAAGGTAAAAGCTTTTCTACCGGCATTGATTTGGCGGATTTAAACAACCCAAAAAATCTAAAACAAGTCGCTTGGGAGCTTATCAAACCGTTTCAAAGTAAATTTCAAAAAGTGTGCCTTGTGTGGCGAGAACTGCCGATGCCTGTCATCAGTATATTGCATGGACATTGCCTTGGCGCAGGACTACAGTTGGCACTGGCGACCGATATTCGTATCGCCACAGCGGATTGCCAATTTGCCATTATGGAAGCCAAATGGGGACTGGTAGCGGATATGGGACTGACCCAGTCTGCGATGGGGGTGCTACGCGCCGACATCGTAAAGGAGTTAGCGATGACGGCACGGATTTTTGATGGGCAGCAGGCCTTTGACTACGGTGTGGTCAGCCATCTAAGCGACACGCCAATGGCAGTTGCGAAGAATTTGGTCACAGAATTAAGTAATCGCTCCCCCGATGCCGTCTTGGCGAGCAAACGCATCATCAATGCCATGTATCACACGCCTGCAACAACCTTGTATCAAGAAAAACTGTGGCAAATCAAATTACTGCTGGGACAAAACCGCAAGCTTGCCGTCAAAAAAGCCAAGGATGAAACCGTCAAATTTATTGAGCGTCAATTTAACTAATTTAACCCATGGCTTAATTGACCTTGGTGAGTGCCATCATGCTAAGACCCCTGTTCAAACGTCGTCTTATTTTTTTAGCCAGCCTATTTTTGGTAGCTATGGCGATTTTGTTTTTTATCGCCTGGTGGGGTCGTCTGCCTGCCAACTCGGGCAAATCCAGCACGTATCAAACCGCTGTCATTACCAAAGACAATCAAAAAACGGTGGCAACCGATATGCCACCTGATGAGCCCTCCAGCCGTTTTCGCCAATTTGGCTCGCAAAGCATGGCCGATGGCATCGCAGAATTGGTTAAAAGCAATCCACAAAAAACGGGCGTTTATCCCTTGCCAGATGGTATGGATGCGTTTGCCGCACGTATGCTGCTCATTAGCACCGCAGAGAAAACGCTAGATGTGCAGTATTATATTTGGAATAACGACATCACTGGCAATCTGATGTTCCAAGCCATCAAAGAAGCGGCAGAGCGCGGTGTGCGCGTGCGATTATTGATAGATGACAACAATACCCGTGGTCTCGACCCAACGCTGTGGGTACTCAATGAACACCCCAATATTGAAGTGAGATTGATGAACCCCAATCGTTTTCGCTCGTGGCGCTGGCTAGGGTTTGTGGGCGATTTTGAGCGGCTCAATCATCGTATGCACAACAAATCTATCACCGCTGATAGCCAAATCACCATCACAGGCGGGCGTAATATCGGGGATGAGTATTTTTCTTTAAACCAAGAGATGGTATTTTCTGACCTAGATGTGCTGATGGTTGGGCATATTGTGCCGCAAATGTCACAAGCATTTGACCAATATTGGAACCATAAACTGGCTTTTCCTATCACCGATTTGGTCGAAAAACCTGAGGCATCCGCCCTAAACCAAGTGTTCACCCCAAAAACCCAAAAAGCCGATAAACCTGCGTCGCAACAACTCGACCCTGTGCTAAAGCTGAAAAACGACTATCTAAAGCGCTTGGTGGCAATCGACTTTGTCAACCAAATCAAACAACGAAAACTGCCGCTCTACTGGGCAAACGTCCAGCTATTGACGGACAATCCTGACAAACTGGGCAGCAAAGCCAATACCCAAGGGTTAGACATCAACCAAAGCTTAGGTAAAATCAGCCGTGAACTCAATTTAATCTCTGCGTATTTTGTACCCACGGAGCAAGGCAAAGACTATTTTATCAACCTTGCAAAAAAAGGCGTAGCGGTGAATATTTTGACCAATGCCATGAGCGCCACCGATGTCAAGCTCGTACATTCTGGCTATGCCAAACACCGCAAAGACTTACTCAAAGCTGGGGTCAAGCTATATGAATTAAAGCCCAATGCCATCAAAGACAACCTGCGTGATTCCTACTTGACGGGAAGCTCTGCAACCAGCTTGCATGCCAAAACGTTTGAAAGCGATGGTGAAAAGGTGTATATCGGCTCATTCAACTTTGATCCGCGTTCAGCCTTGACCAATACCGAACTTGGCGTTGCCATCGCCCACCCTGTACTTGCCAACAAAATCCGCAATGAATTTTTGCAGGCCTTGCCAACAACCAGCTACACCTTGTCGCTCAAAGATGACAATATTCAGTGGTCAACGCTCGAAAACGGTCAAATCGTCACGTATGATGAAGAGCCACAAACCAAGGCTTGGCAGCGTACGCTAGTATGGATGCTATCGCACCTGCCGCTTGAAAAATTTTTATAAGCTGTCATTGTTATGAACTACAGCATTCGCCAATACGCTTAGCGCAATTGGCTATCCTTACTCCCACGGCGATTAAATAGCTCAACTTTTTGCTGATGCTGTTCTAGCGATTGTTGACAACGCACGCACAAGTGCACCCCTGGCATCGCAAGACGCCGTGCTTCGGGGATTGGGGCATCGCACTCCTCGCAATGAGTTAGGCTCTCACCCTGTGGCAATGCCCGTTTTGCTCGCTCAATCGCGTCATTAATAGTCGCTTCAATTTGCTCGTTTTCTGCGCCATCCGCAGCCCAACCACTTGCCATATTTTTCCTTAGATTTTAATAAGTTAACCATAATAATATGGTAGTGGTTTTGTCAAATTTCAATAGCGTATTAAAGCCGTTATCGCGCCATTTTATTGTGGCTGTAAATCAATCACCTGACCTTTGATACCTGCCGCTTCATCACTCATCAAGGCAACATACGCACTCATCAAGTCTTCGGGCGCAAGCAAGGTGTTGGGGTTTTCGCTCGGATAGGCAGCAGCCCGCATTTGGGTACGCGTGGCACCGGGATTGATGCAGTTAAAGCGCAGGGTGGTGGTTTTTTGGGTTTCTTGGGTGAAAATATCGCTCATCCCCTCTACCGCCAATTTTGACAGCGCATACGCCCCCCAAAACGCGCGTGGACGGCTGCCGACACTACTAGAGGTAAACACCACTGAGCCACTTTGCGCAGATTTGAGTAGCGGTAGCAAAGCTTGGGTAAGGGTAAAGGTGGCATTAAAATTGACTTTCATCACTTGCTCAAAAATAATCGGGTCATACATTTCAAGTGGGGTCAATACACCGAGCAACCCTGCATTGTGTAAAACACCGTCTAAATGCCCGACTTCACGCTCAATCAAAATCGCCAATTGCTGCATTTCTGTGTAGCTTGCGCTCTCTAGATTCATCAGTAACATGGCAGGCTGTGCACCGCCTTCTGCTTCAATTAGGTCATATACAGCTTCAAGCTTGCTCGCGGTTTTGCCGAGTAGTAGCACGGTCGCGCCATATTTTGCATAGCTTAGCGCTGCTGCTTTACCGATGCCATCACCTGCCCCTGTGACCAAAATATTTTTACCTTTTAGACAATCGGCAGGTGGGATAAAGTTACGGATATCATCATGGGTTGCTAAAGTCATAGTTTCCTCAAAATTTTTCTCAAAAGCTCGCTAAAAAATTCCCTAAAAATCGGGCAAATTGTTAACACCTTGTCTATGCATCAAGCGCCTAGTCGCTTGTTCAAGTGTCCGCTAAAGCATCCGTCCAATCGCCCAGCAAAGCGGTCAATTCAGCGACGCTATGGATTATGTTATCTGCACCCCAACTGCCCAAATCCGCTTGGTCTTCAGGGGGAATGTAGCCATAAGCTGCCAAAATCGTGCGCATATTCGCCGCATTGCCCGCTTGAATGTCACGGATATGGTCACCGACATACACACAATTTTCAGGCTGTAGCTGACGCCCGAGTTGTTCGTTCAACCGCGCTACTGCCAAATACATGGGCTCTGGGTCAGGTTTGGTATGTTTGACATCATCAGGGCATACCAGTACCGCACAGCGCTCAGTTAGCTCAAGTTTCTCTAACAAATTTTCCGCCAAATAACGCGGCTTATTGGTGACAATGCCCCATACAATACCACGTGATTCCAAGTTTTTTAGCAGCGAATCAAGCCCATCAAACAAGCGGCTATCGACACAGATATCGGCCTCATAGGTGTCCAAAAACTCTTGCCGATAAGCCAACAAGGTTGGGTCATCCTCAGTCACATCGGCAAGCTCGCCAAACATTAGCTTGACCATCGCTCTGGCGCCTGCAGAAACTTGCTCGCGAATGGCGGTATCACTGGGCGCTGGGTGCTGGTGTTTGGCGCACATCACCTTAATAATCCGGATAAAATCAGGTGCCGTATCAATCAAGGTACCATCAAGGTCAAACAATACGGCTTGGCATTTTTCAGTCATTTTTTGCTCAAATCAACGATTAATATTTAAGTAAAGCCAACTACTGAGGCTTATATACCGCCATCATGTAGTTAACGTCAACATTTTGTGCCAGCCAATAGTGCTTGATAAGTGGATTGTAATGTAAACCAATTAAATCTTGACGTTTGCAGCCTGCACGCTGGGCAAATCGATCTAGCTCGGCTGGGGTGATGAATTTTTCATAATCATGTGTGCCGCGTGGCAACAAGCGTAATAAGTATTCAGCGCCAATCACCGCAAACAGGTAGGATTTTGGGTTGCGATTGATGGTCGATAGTACCAATACGCCATTGGGTTTGAGCAAAGTAAAACAAGCATTGATAATGGACTGCGGGTCTGGCACGTGCTCGAGCATTTCCATACAAGTCACCACATCAAACTCACCAGCGTGCGCTTTGGCAAAATCTTCTACAGCAACACAAGCAAAATCAATCGCTTGGCTAGTTTGCTCGGCATGGATTTGTGCTGCCTTGATGTTGGCTTCTCCCAAATCAATACCCGTCACCGTGGCGCCTCGCACTGCCATGCTATGCGACAAAATACCACCACCACAGCCGACATCTAACACTTTTTTGCCTGTTAAGCCTGATTGCTGGCGGGCGATGGTTTGCTGTTCAATCCAGTTTAAGCGTAGCGGATTGATTTGGTGCAAGGTGGCAAACGCGCCTGATTTGTCCCACCATTCATTGGCAAGGTCGGTGAATTTTTGTACTTCTTGTAAGTCGACGTTTTGCTGTAGGTTCGGTTGTGTCATGATGATAGTTCCGTTTGATTTTTACTTCGCTATTTTTTTAATTCGATACTTTTTACTTTAATAGCGTGTTATCGCGTTTTTTGAAATGCGGTTGCTTGCTAACCACAATGGCTATCAAAAATAGCCTTATTCTAACAGTTTTTAGCCCATTCGCTGTAGAATTTATGTGGCAGGCTGATAGCGTAAAATTGTAGGATAAATTTGTGGGGTAAAATAGCTTATTGCTGCATAATCTCATAACCTTCCAACTTTAAATATGACTGATAAATTAAACTTAAAAAAGTATGCTTTTTTATTTAGAAAATTTAATTAACATATTGCTTATTTTTTTCACCAGTGTAGTTTTTTTTAGTTTACAAAGTATTACACTTAGGCACATCCTTAATTTATGATAGTATAACGCGCAGATATTTTTGTATTTTGAGCCCTGCTAGCAAGCGATTTTCTATAACATACTATAAGATATGAGCCGTGCTAGACCCTATGATTTGACTGTTAATGAGGCAACCATGAAAAAATTAGCAATGACCGCAATCGCCGCTGCAATCGGCTTGACCAGTTTATCAACCCAAGCTGCAGATTTTGTAGCGGGTCAAGACTATAAGGTGCTTGCAAACCCAGAGAAAATTGAAGGCAATAAAATCATTGTTCGTGAATTTTTTTGGTATGGTTGCCCACACTGCTACAAATTAGAACCTTACATGGCACAGTGGTCAAAAAAATTGCCAGCTGATGTGGTGTTTATGCAGACGCCAGCTGCGATGAACCCTGTGTGGGAACAAAACGCGCGCGGTTTTTATGCCGCACAGTTATTAGGTTATCAAGGCAAAACCCACCAAGCGATGTTTGACGCCATTCAAAAAGACCGCCAAAAATTGTTTGACCAAGCCTCTATCGGTCAATGGTACGCATCAAAAGGCGTGGATATCAATAAATTTAACAGCATGTACAATTCTTTTGCGGTGAATACCCGTATCGCGCGTTCAAAAGATGCGGCGCAGCGCTTCCAACTGTCAGGGGTGCCTGCGGTTGTCGTTGATGGAAAATACGTTGTGGAGGGTGAGGATGGTAAAGTGCCACAAGTAGTTAACTATCTCATCAATAAAGCCCGTGCGGAACGTGGTGGTAAATAATCCGACAGCCATTTGCTGAAGATTAATAGTTTTAGCCCAGATGGTTTTAGCTTAAATAGTAAAAAGCCGTTTCAATGAATTAACGTTGAAACGGCTTTTTTATGGTAGTTAATAAAACCTAGTGGTCGGCTGGCGTGCCGCCTTGTGCCACAATCCAATTTTCTAGCTGTTTGGTTTTTTCATCCAATAGCATTTTATCACCGCTTGCTTCGACATTGAGACGAATCAGTGGCTCAGTGTTGGAAGCGCGGACATTAAAGCGCCAGCGTGGAAAATTGACCGACAAGCCATCGAGTTTATCAAGGGTCGCCGTTTGGCTATCAAATTGTTGGTAGATTTCTTCAAGTTTTGCCAACACCGCAGGCGCAGTGATACCGTCTAATTTAAAGTTAATCTCACCTGAGATAGGAAAAGCGGCAATCATCTCATCAACCAGTTGCGACAGTTTTTTTGGCGCCTCTGTTTTACCTGATTTTGATAGCAGCTCAATCACCAATAACCAAGGAATCATGCCACTATCGCAGTAGTTAAAATCGCGAAAATAATGATGCGCAGACATCTCACCGCCATACACTGCGTTGTTTTCACGCATGACTTGTTTGATAAAAGAATGCCCTGACTTACTGATGGTCGCTTTGCCACCGGCCGCCGCGATGACGCTTTCGGTATTTAAGATATTGCGCGGGTCATAGACAATCGCCTCGGCAGGATTTTTATCCAAGAAAGCTTTGGCAAGCACCCCCACTACATAAGTGCCCTCCAAAAATCGGGCGTTTTCATCAAAGAAAAAACAGCGGTCAAAATCGCCATCAAACGCAATCGCTAAGTCCGCTTTCTCTGCCAACAGCGTGTCTGCCGTCACTTTACGGTTGGCAATAATCATGGGGTTGGGAATACCATTGGGAAAACTGCCGTCAGGCGCATGATTGATTTTGATAAAATTAATAGGCGCGTTGGCAGCTTGTAGACGCTGCTCAAGCAAATCAATCGTTGGCGCAGCACTACCATTACCACAGTTAACAACCACTGTCAAAGGTCGTAACGCGTTGACGTCAATATAGCTTATCAGGTGGTCGATATAGGCGGTTTTGTCTTCTTTTAACTGATACTCGCCTTTACTGGCTGCCGCTTTGAACGCGCCTTTTTCTGCGATTTGTTGAATGTCTGCCAAGCCGGTATCCGCGCTAATGGGTTTTGACTGTTCACGCACCAATTTTAGCCCGTTATAATTGATGGGGTTGTGACTGGCGGTTACTTCAATACCACCAATCGCGCCATAGTGGCTGGTGGCAAAATACACCTCTTCAGTGCCTGTCATGCCCAAATCAATCACATCGATGCCTGCATCTAATATACCTTGAATGGTGGCTTTTTTAAGGGCTTCACTACTGGGCCGAATGTCACAGCCAATCACAATCGCTGATTTTTGCTGATTTGATAGCGGTTCACTTAAAAATTGGGCGAAAGCACGTCCGATACGGTAGGCGATGTTCTCGTCAAGGTTGTTACCGAGTTCGCCGCGGATGTCATAGGCTTTAAAAGACGAAATTGTGATGGGAGAAAAATCATTCATATACGTGGCTCATGGGATTAAGAATTAAGAATGTCATTCAATTAACTGTTAATTATTCACAATCAGTTATTCACTAGCAATGATCAACTATCACCAAACACATCGCGGCTATACACTTTTGTCTTGACGTGCGCTAATTCGGGATGTAATCGGTTCGCGACAATCACATCGCTCGTTTCCAAAAAACTCGCTAAATCATTGACTACGGGACAATCCATAAACTGCGGTGACGACAGACTGGGCTCATAGATTTTTACATCAATGGCATGTTGTTTGAGCAGTTCAATAATGTCCAAAATTGCAGAATCTCTAAAGTTATCGGCATCTTTTTTCATGCTCAAGCGGTACACACCCACGGTATTAGGCTGCTTGGCGATAATTTGACGGGCAACAAAGCGTTTGCGGGTATTGTTGGCATCCACCACCGCATGAATCACATTGGCAGGAATCCCTTCATAATTGGCTTTGAGCTGTTGAGTATCTTTGGGTAGACAATAGCCACCATACCCAAATGATGGGTTGTTGTAATGCATGCCAATCCGCGGGTCTAAGCTCACACCGGTGATAATCGACTCACTATCAAGCCCCATGCTTTCGGCAAAGCTATCTAACTCGTTAAAAAATGCAATACGTGTGGCAAGGTAGCTATTGGCAAATAGTTTGACCGCCTCCGCCTCGGTGGGCGGCATGATTTGGCTTGGAGTGTGGGTTTGTTCGCTGGCAGTTTGGTATTGGGTTATTAATTGGTGGCAAACATCTTGCAGCGCTGGCACATGGTTTATATCACAGCCAACGATAATACGTGACGGATGCAGGTTATCATATAACGCTTTGCCTTCCCGCAAAAACTCCGGCATAAACAAAATACGCGTATCAAATTTTGCCTGCATGTCACGGGTAAATCCAATCGGCACAGTCGATTTGATCACAATCGGCACTTGTGCGTTGTGAGCGCGTACCGTTTGGATACTGGCCTCTACCGATGAGGTATCGAATTTGCCAGTGGCGACATCGTAGTTGGTCGGTGTGGCAATAATCACTAAATCTGCGGTTGAAAAATCCGCCTCACTTACCAACTGCGCCGCTAAATTCAGTGACTGGGTTGCCAAGAACTGCGCAATCAACGCATCGTCAATCGGCGACTCTTGCTGTTGTAATTGGGCAATCTTTTGGGCGTCGATATCAACCAAGGTGACTTGGTTAGCAAGTTTAGGCTGGGCTAAAAGTACCGCATTGGACAGACCGACATAGCCTGCCCCAATGACAAAGATAGTTGTAATCATGGGTGATGGAACCTTACAAATCGCAGCAAAAATTAGCGAAACCGTCGCGTATTTTTAGCCTTGATATCTCTTTTATTTTTAAATTAGGTAAGTTTTTGCCAATATCACTATAGTTTGACAAAATGGCATAGCAATGACAACGATTATTTCGGGGCATCTGTGTTTTAGGTATCTGTATTTGAAGGCTCTGTATTTTAGGCATCTAGACTGTCAAGGCAAATACTTACCAATGGGCTTAGATTGCCATGTCAAATGCGCTAAAATAGCTAGGTCAATGTTATATTGTGAATTTTTCATCATTTACTATCAATCACCCTTCAGAGATAACGATGCAACCGACTTCCAATTTTGCTGACCTCATTGCCTTAATGGCACGACTGCGCCAAGACTGCCCTTGGGATAAAAAACAAACCAACGATAGCCTCATTCCCTACGCCCTAGAAGAAACCTATGAGCTTATCGAAGCCATTCAATCAGGCGACATTGACGACATCAAGGGTGAACTTGGCGATGTGCTGCTACAAGTGGTTTTTCACGCTTGTCTATACCAAGAGCAGCAGCAGTTTGATATCAGTGAGGTGATTTTCACCTTACAACAAAAACTCATTCGCCGTCACCCGCATGTGTTTGACAAAGAAAATCTAAAAACCGATGAAGATGTCAAAAAACGCTGGGATGAAATCAAAGCCTTGGAAAATGCCGAAAAAGCCAAACGGGGTAAACTGGTAAAACATCGCCGCACCCTTGATGCGGTCAAGGCAGGCTCAGCGTTAATGCAAGCGCAACAACTACAAAAAACTGCCAATAAAGTCGGTTTTGATTGGGATGTGGTGTCGGGTGCGGTGGACAAATTGGATGAAGAAGTGGCAGAACTCAAAGAAATCTTACCAATCGATGGTCAAAAACCGACGCCTGAGCAAAAAGCGCTGCTAGAAAAAGAACTGGGCGATTGTTTTTTTGCCCTAGTCAATATTGCCCGCAAACTGGGCATTGATAGCGAAAAAGCGACTTTGACGACCGTGCATAAATTTCGCTCTCGTTTTGGCTTTATTGAAGATGAGCTCGCCAAAATGGGTAAAACCCCTGAAACTGCTAGCTTAGAGGAAATGGATAACTTGTGGGATTTGGCAAAACAGCATGAAAAATTTGCATGAGGGGTTTAAGCACGGGCTAGGTTTTAGGGTCTAGTATTATTGACAGCTAATACCCTGTTTACATGCCGTGTACATTTTTTTGCTAAAACAGCTTTTTAGCTAAGTTTGTACTAAGTTTGGCTTTTTTATTGCCCAAGATTGATTGTTCCAAAAGTCTGGGCAAGGTATACTGAGTTAACAGGGATTTGACCGTTAAAGCAATGATTTTTCGATTATTAGTTGGCTCAACTTTTGCCATTTTATTTCTAGCACTATGGGCAGTGCCCGCACAGGCGCAAGTATGTACCCCAACCTTGACGCCCGAGCAGGCTTTTTTGGCCGTGACAAATTTGACTGGTACTAACGGTGGGACCACAAAACCCTCTGCAAATCTCCTTGCCAATTCACCCAAAGTGATTAATATCAATACCGCCAGTGAAGCACAGCTTACACAGCTTGATGGTATCGGCGCCAAAAAAGCCCAGCAAATTATTTTATACCGGCAAATGATGGCACCGTTTACCACGGCAGATGACCTAGCCAACGTCAAAGGTATCGGCAAAGCGACTGTCGATAAAAATCGCCACCGCATCACCACCCAATAGTGATAGCAAAGCATTGGCAATCATCACAAGCCTATTCTTATTTTATACACGCTGTACTAGCAAGCAAACCGTCTCATCCTATACCGCTAACGCACTACCAATAATCAATCATTCAACAATACTTTTTGCTCACTGGATTTTTTGTAACCGTGAATTAATATCCCTAGTTAGGCAGAAATTTGGTACACTAACCGCTAATAAATTTCTGCCGTTTTCATGGATTTTGGTTACTATACATGGCAAAAAAAACTCGCAAATCACCTAGCACGGCAACCGCTGCTGGCAATACCGCAACCGATTATGTTTTAGATAGAAAGTCGGCTCGCCGGGATGCCAAAAAACTGGGCTTAAACAAAGCTGATTTACCCAACTCCATCAAAGAAGTGATTAGCACACTGACGCAGGCGGGTTTTGAAGCCTACATCGTCGGCGGTGGGGTGCGTGATGCCTTGTTAGGCTTAAAGCCCAAAGACTTTGATGCTGTGACCAACGCCACCCCCAACCAAATCAAAGAAGTATTTGGTAAACGCTGCCGCATCATCGGACGGCGTTTTCAGCTGTGTCATGTGTATTCTGGTCGCGATATGATTGAAGTTGCCACCTTTCGCGCGCCGCCTAAGGACAACAATCATCTCACCGAAGACGGCATGATTATGCGTGACAATGTGTGGGGTGATATCTATCAAGATGTGGTGCGCCGCGACTTTAGTATCAATGCCCTGTACTATCAGCCATTTGACGATATCGTTTATGATTTTTGTGGTGGGCTAAAAGATGTTGAAAACCGCACCATTCGTCTGCTCGGCGACACCCAAAAACGGGTGGAAGAAGACCCTGTACGTCTGCTACGAGCGCTGCGTTTTAAAGCAAAATTGCAGTTTGATTTTGATAACGCCTTAAACCAACAATTCAACGCGCAAAACTGGGCATTATTGGCGCAAGTATCCCCTCACCGCTTATACGATGAAACGCAAAAAATGTTCACAGGCGGCTATTTGGTGCCGATGTTACCACTGCTATTTGATTATGGTGCGTTTTCTCAATTGTTGTTTTATCCACCTACAAGCGTGACACCACTACTCAACCAAGTCACCATAAATACCGATAGGCGCATAGGTAGTGGTAAAAGCATTAACCCTGCGTTCTTTTATGCGACTATTTTGTGGGAAAACTATCTGTATCTATTGGATAAGTTTAAAAAGAACACACCGTTTAGCGACGCGCAAAACCAAGCCGCCAATAAAGTGTTGGACAAGCAGCGCCAGCACACAGCCATGCCCAAGTTTGCCGAGCAGTTTATTAAAGATATTTGGCTCATGCAGCCAAGACTTGCCCAGCCGCGCAAAAAAAATCTACAAAAGCTGTTTGAAAATCCGCGTTTTCGGGCTGCCTATGACTTTTTGATGATGCGTGAGCAAGTGGAAGCCAAAAACCAAGCACTTGCCAAACAACATGGCGCAGCGATTACGTTGGATGATGAAAGCACCAATGGCATGGGACATTGGTGGGCGTGGTTTCAAACCCTAGGTGCCAAACAGCAGCAACAAGCGATTGATGAGTTCGACCTTGAATCGGTACGTTTGCGCTTTGCGAATATTGTCAATCAAACCAGTTTTGAGGACGACAGCGTTGCTTACCAAACTAGCGATGTGTTGCGTGATAATGAGGCAGACATGGGTAGCGATTTTAGTCATGGACAGCGCCGCCGCCAACGACGTCGTTTGCCGTTTGCAGCAAGCAGCCAAATCGAACGTGAACTGGTACAAGATACGGCGCTATCTACCAAAGCACACAAACTAACGCAGCAGCAGCAACTTGAAAAAGCCCAACTGCAGCAGTTATCGCTTGCCAGTCACACCAACTCAGCACCGGCTAAGTCACTTATCGTAGCGCCAATCACAGCGCAAAAAGACGATGACCACCCTTATCAGCCGCCAGTTTCTGCTTTAGCATCAGCTTATACTGAGACAAGTGCACGCCCAAATAGTTCACAACTAAGTCGCTCACGCAAACGCGACAAAGCCTATTTATCGGCAGCGAGTGTACCTGCCAAACGTGCGCGACGCACCCCCAGCTCAAACTGGTCGATTTTGGAGCAACGCCAGCAAGCGGATATCACAACATCCGCTAATGATTTGCTTGGCGAATCTGTCAGCCCAACACCCGTCAAACAAAGCATTGATAATCAGGCGGTGACTCATACCGATAACGATACTGATATTAGCATTGGCACTGACACCGTCAAGCGTTCGGCACCCAATGAATCAATGATTGACAATGGCGTGGTACAGCCAAAGCCAAAGCGAGCGCCACGGACGCGTAAAAAAGCGGTTGCTGATAGCAAAGTCTTAGCAGAAGCGGTGACTAAGGACGAGGCACCGGCAGCGCCAAAACGCACCCGCAAACGCGCGGTCAAAATCGACGGTCATCAACCATGATTACGTGCTATATCGGTTTGGGTGGCAATATCGCAAACGCGCTTGGTACGCCAAAGCAGCATATTGCCAATGCTATTGTGGCGTTTTACGCATCACCGCACTTTGCCAATGTTACAGCATCATCACTGTATCAATCCAAAGCCTTTGGAGTCACCGACCAGCCCGATTTTTTTAATGCAGTGGTAAAAGTTGATACCGATTTGGCACCCTTAGCCCTGTTGGATTTTTGCCAAAGTTTGGAGAGCGCTGCCAAGCGCACGCGTTTGCGCCACTGGGGTGAGCGTAGTTTGGATGTGGATGTATTGTTGTATGGTGATGACACCATCAACAATGCGCGTTTAACAGTGCCACATGAGGGCTTATTTGCGCGTAATTTTGTGCTGATTCCGATGTTGGAGCTTGACCCGACCCTTATGGTCAATGGGCAAAAATTGGCAGACTTACCGACCAGTCAACAGTGGCAGGGCTTGGAA
>NZ_DALZSV010000012.1:0-54644 GCF_032014955.1 Moraxella sp. CTOTU47724 | reverse complement strand
ATTCTTTCTAAGCTTCGTAACTTGTTTTACTTATTTGTAAACTCTTCGTCGCTCAGTGGTGGCGTATTATACGTGAATTAGAATGGGTGTCAACAGGAAAATATAAATAATTTTAAAATAATGGCTAACTTTCTTTTATACCGATGATTTCATTCATATTTTAACTGTTTAAAAAACTCAAATCTTCTTCTGGACGCTGGGTAAATACTTCACAGCCGTTCTCGGTAACCATCAGTGTGTGTTCCCATTGGGCAGACAATTTACGGTCTTTAGTAATTACCGTCCATTTATCGGGCAAGGTTTTGGTTTGCCATACACCTTGGTTAATCATTGGTTCAATGGTAAATGTCATGCCTGTGCTCAGTTGTAGACCGGTATTTTTTTTACCATAGTGCAGAATTTGTGGTTCATCATGGTATACGTCACTAATCCCATGTCCGCAATATTCTCTTACTACGCTAAAACGCTCGGGTTCAGCCACCGCTTGAATTGCTGCGCCAATATCCCCTACATAGGCGCCATTGCGAACGGCTTTCATCCCTGCATATAGTGCGTCTTGGGCAATTTTGCAGATACGCTGCGCCATGATTGAGCCTTCACCGATAATCCACATTTTTGAAGTGTCGCCATGATAACCGTCTTTTATCACTGTAACATCGATATTGACGATATCGCCCTCTTTTAGGATACGGCTGTCATCTGGAATACCATGACAAACCACATGGTTGATTGAAGTACAAAGCGTGTGCTGGTAGCCATGATAGCCGACATTGGCAGGAATGGCTTTTTGGACATCGACAATATAGTCGTGGGCAAGCTTGTCTAATGCCCCTGTCGTTACACCTTCTTTGACATATTCATCTAACATCACTAAAACATCGGCGGCTAATTTACCAGCGACGCGCATTTTTTCAACAGCTTCAGGGTTATTTAATAGTGTTTTCATACAATAATTATCTGATTTTGCAAAAATTTAAGAAGACGTATTATAGCCCTTTTCGCCTTTTTCACAAAACTACTATTTGTTTAAACAGTTGTTACTTGAATTTTGGACGGGTTGTAACTATTGTGATGTTCTACAATGACAACAAGGGTTAGGAACGTCTATGGCTAATTCAATTAATATCGATACACAGAAGTATGTAAGACCGTCTGAAGCTGAAATTAAGGCAAATCTGAATGATGAGCAATATTATGTGACACAGCAAAACGGCACCGAACGTCCTTTTAGTCATGAATATGATCACCAATTTGAACGTGGTATCTATGTGGATATTGTGAGTGGTGAGCCGCTTTTTAGCTCATCGGACAAGTATGACTCAGGTTGTGGTTGGCCCGCCTTTAGTAAACCGATTGATACCGCAGTAATCAATGAATTATTTGATGATAGTCACGGTATGCGACGTACTGAAGTGCGTAGCCGTGTGGGTGATTCACATTTAGGTCATGTATTTAATGATGGTCTTCCTGAGCTTGGCGGCATGCGTTATTGCATCAATGGCGCGTCGCTACGTTTTATCCCTTTAAATGAGATGGAACAAGAAGGTTATGGTGACTTAATCGGATTGGTTGAATAATTGCCATGTGATTTTGCTAAAACATATGGCTTAACCACATAAAAATATGTTAAAATAGCAGTTTGTCATTTTATCTTGAAATGGCAAATTGCTTTTTTTATTTACTAACATGACACACACATTGCTATTTTCAAGCTAACAAGCTTGATAAGAGTTAAGCTGGGTGTTTGCAAATTTGATTAATTAAAGTCCTGTAGATTTTGATGCGTGTTTGCAAATCGGCTTAATCGGTAGTGTGGAGGCATAACCCAACTTTACTTAAGGAAATCTCATGGCGTCAGCTAATCCTACCCAAGTTTCAATGCGTGATCTTTTAGAAGCCGGTGCACACTTTGGTCACCAAACTCGTTTTTGGAATCCAAAAATGGGCAAATTTATTTTTGGTGCACGTAACAAAATCCACATCATCAACCTTGAGCATACAGTTAAAGCGATGAACGAAGCGCTAAACTTCGTTAACCGTGAAGCAGCGCGTGGCAACAAAGTACTATTTGTTGGTACTAAACGTGCGGCAAGCAACGTTATTAGCGAACAAGCGGCTCGCGCTGGTATGCCGTATGTTGACCATCGCTGGTTAGGTGGTATGTTAACCAACTGGAAAACCATCCGTCAGTCAATTACTCGTTTGAAAGAATACGAAAAACAAGCTGAAGATGGTACGTTTGCTAAGTTAACCAAACGTGAAGCGTTAGAGCGTACTCGTGAAATGGAAAAACTTGAGCGTGCGTTAGGCGGTATCAAAAACATGAACGGTTTACCTGATGCAATTTTTGTGGTTGACGTTGACCATGAAGCGATTGCAATCAAAGAAGCAAAAAACTTAGGTATTCCTGTCATTGGTATCGTTGATACAAACTCAAACCCAGATGACGTAGATTATGTCATTCCTGCCAATGACGATGCGATTCGTGCGGTAACGCTATACGTATCAGCGGTTGCCGATGCAATTATCGCTGGTAAAGAATACGCGAAAACTCAAGGCGGCAAAGCAGCAAATCAAGAAGAAGTAACTGAAGCACCAGCAGAAGCTGCGGCAGAATAAGGGTTACCGCAGTATCATAGCAGCGCATTGCTTAAGTTGTTATGATACTGTCATCAAAATTTTATAAACTAACTTTGATGGGTAAACACAAAATTAGTTTATAAAAATTCGAATTTGTAGCGTAATATTAAAAGGGCAAAAATCACCAATTTTTGTCCTTTAATCTCCAACTGTTTAGACAATAAACAACCCAATTCTCATCTATAATGATAATCAATTGAGGTATCTCATGGCAGAAATTAGTGCAAAACTGGTAAAAGAATTACGTGACCGTACAGGTCTTGGTATGATGGAATGTAAAAAAGCCCTGCAAGAAGCAGACGGCGACATCGAAACCGCAATCGACAACCTGCGTAAATCAGGTCAAGCAAAAGCTGCTAAAAAAGCAGGTAACATTGCTGCTGATGGCGCTATCATTATTGCCCAAGAAGGTAACAAAGCCTTACTACTTGAAGTAAACTGTCAAACTGACTTCGTGGCAAAAGATGCCAACTTCACCGCATTTGCAAACAAAGTAGCTGAACTTGCGCTTGCCAATAATACCACTGATGTAGCGGCTATCTCTGCATTGCCATATGGCGATGGTCAAACGGTTGAAGAAGCCCGTGTTGAGCTCGTACAAAAAATCGGTGAAAACATCCAAGTACGTCGTGCAGAAGTGATTGAAGGTGACAACCTAGCCTCTTACCGTCACGGTATTCGTATTGGTGTAGTGGTTTCTGTTGAAGGCGGTAATGCAGACACCGCAAAACACGTAGCGATGCAAGTTGCGGCCTTCAACCCAATCGCGGTTGATGAAGCGAATGTACCTGCTGATACGCTAGCGCGTGAAAAAGACATCATCGAAGCGAAAGCGAAAGAATCTGGCAAACCAGACGCCGTGATTGAAAAAATGATCACCGGTGGTCTACAAAAATACTTGAACGAAGTGACTTTGTTGAACCAACCTTACGTTATCGACAACGAGAAAAAAGTTGGCGATATATTAAAATCTGAAGGTATGACGGTTAAAGCATTCAAACGCTTAGAAGTGGGTGAAGGCATCGAGAAAAAACAAGAAAACTTCGCTGAAGAAGTGGCAGCAGCTCAAGCAGCAGCAGCTAAATAATAAGCGACAACCGCTAGGTTGTAGACTTATTAAAAATACCCCATAAATTTGGGGTATTTTTTTGTCTAATTTTTTTTTTAAATTCAAAAAAGCGAGTTGAAGGCTCGCTTTTTTATGTGAAGCGATTATTTGTAGATGAAGCGATTAATTGGCTGCGGCTAACGCTTGCTCAAGGTCAGCTTTGATGTCCTCAATATGCTCAATACCAATGGATAAACGAATCATGTCTTCGCTGACACCTGCTTTTTGCAACTCTTCAGCATTTAACTGGCGGTGCGTGGTAGTGGCGGGATGGCAAGCAAGTGACTTGGCATCACCAATATTGACCAGACGGGTAATTAATTGTAGCGCATCAATGAATTTCGCCCCTGCTTCACGGCCGCCTTTTAACCCAAAGGTTAGAATCGCTGATGGCTTACCACCAAAGTATGTTTGCGCAAGCTTATGCTCTGGATGGTCGGTTAATCCTGCGTACTTGACCCAAGCCACTTGTGGATGATGGTTTAAAAATTCTGCCACGGCTTGGGCATTTTGGCAATGTCGCTCCATACGCAAGGCTAACGTCTCTAGCCCAAGCATAATTTGCCAAGCATTCATTGGGCTTAGTGCCGCACCGGTATTACGTAAGGGCGCAACGCGTGCACGTGCAATAAACGCCGCAGCACCCATGGCTTCGACAAAATTGACACCATGATAGCTGGCATCTGGGGTATTTAAAATCGCGAAACGTTCTTTGTGAGCGCCCCAATCAAATTTGCCACTATCGATAATCACACCACCCACCGACGTGCCCGAACCACTCACATATTTGGTCAATGAATGAATCACAATATCAGCACCATGCTCAAATGGACGACACAATGTTGGCGTGGCGACAGTGTTATCAATGACCACAGGTACGCCTTTACTATGAGCAAATTCGCTAATTTTTGCGATATCCAGTACGTTACCCAATGGATTACCGATACTTTCGCCAAATACCAATTTAGTACGTTCATCAATCAAATCAACCAAGGTCTCAGGTTTGGTATAATCAAAGAAACGCACTTCGATACCTTGACGTGGCAACGCATGGGCAAATAAGTTGTAAGTACCGCCATACAAAGTTGATACTGAGACGATGTTATCGCCTGCCTCACATAGCGTTTGGATGGTATAAGTAATCGCCGCCATTCCGGATGCCACCGTCAATGCACCGATGCCGCCTTCTAACGCTGCCATACGTGCTTCAAGTACCGCGTTGGTTGGGTTCATGATACGGGTATAGATATTACCAGCAACTTTAAGATCAAAAAGGTCAGCACCGTGTTGGGTGTTATCAAAGGCATACGAACTGGTGTGGTAGATAGGGACAGCGACAGCTTTGGTGGTCGGTTCTGGTTCATAGCCTGCATGAATGGCAAGCGTTTCTGGGCGATGCGGTGGGCTCATACATATTCCTTTAATTTAGTTTAATTAGCAAAAAAATCTCTTTTGATTGTAACGAGTTGCTAATCAGTTTTGCAAATTCACAATAGAGCATTATTAGAACATTAATGCCGTGTTTTGGAATATCGATTCATGGTGAATTGGCGTCTAAAAGCGCGCGTTTAACACAGAAATACCGCACAAACTATAGCTAATGGAGGTTTTAATTTTTTGTAGATAACCCATCAGGCTTGCTCGGCTTGTTCATTAATTAAATATTCAGTTAAATTTAACATCTCTTGATAGGAATCAAGCTTAAGGATAAAGCTAGTAAAATCATTGGTTTGAATATGAGATAACCGCGTTAAACGTTTTAGCTCATACACCAAACTATTGACAACATCATCATATTGTTTGAGACGTAAAACTTGGGTATCATCTGCTAGTGTTTGTGTCACTGTTAGCAAGGTCTTGGCTTTTGTCACTAACTGCGCTTTGTCCAATACCTGCCCATATAAGATATCGGTTATAGCCGCGACAGTGGCTCTTTTGGTGGCAATAAAATCATCAACTGTTTGCGTATCTAAACTTAATAGATAGACGGCACGGCTGATAAATTTATGGTATTCATCTTTTACCTTATCGATTTGCTTTGTTAAAAGCACCGTTTCGGTAATATCTACCACGCTGACAAATAGATGAATGGATTTTTTATTCTCGCTCTTAACCACCCGTAAAAATTCAAAATGCAGGTATTTCTTGTTGATAACGCCTGTTTCATCTAAAAAAATCAACTCGACTGTTTTAAGTGGATTGATATCTTGAATCAACTCTTCATCCACGTTGGATTGGTAAAGGTAATTGATAAAATGCTGTGTCGCTCTGATATCTTTTTCACTGACCATATTTTGTAACAGCTGGGGTAATGTCAGCCCAGCTAACTGCTTGCGCCCCAATAACTGCTCTAGTTTTTTGGAATAATGCTCACCAATGACCATTTTATCATCGATGAGAAACAAGCCTTTTTTGACTGTGTTCATGATATCGCGCATATCGGTCTGAGCTTTATCAATCGCCACATCATCGTGATACATGTGTCTGATGGTGTAATGGATAAAAAAGATGATATAGGCTATCAAAGCAAAAAAACTGCAATAGGTCAAATAGCGCGAATAATCTGCGGTACGGTAGGTGTCATTGAGATAAGTGTCATAGCCAATATTCATCAACGACCAAATTTTGGCTTGGTTATGATAAGCAAACTCAGCCAATTCAACTTTGCCTTTTTCATCTTGCTCAGAGACTTGCGCGATTCTTTGGCGATAGTCTTGCCAAATAATGGCAAATTCATCCATCGCCGTTTCTTGCTTTGGATAGCGGGACAACTGTGCCATATAACCGTCTAACTCAGCCGCCTGTTTTTGTAAGGTCTGAATAATTTGTTGGCTATCGTTTTGAGACGTTACCGTCAGATGCTGCGCACCGGTTGCTATCTCAAGCGTCAAATCACTGATGTTGCCGATGATATCCATATGTTGGGTAGACTGGGTTAAGAAACGCGCAATATATACATTGATAGCCACAAAAGCTAGCACAAACAAACACAGCACCACTAAGCTTTGTAAAAGAAGCCGATACCTTTTGGTACGCACCATATATTGAAACAAGCTATCGTTATTGCCGACTTTCACGTAACTACCCTAGACGAAGATAAATTAGAAAAAATAAATAATAGATAAAACCCCACCGTTAAATACACAATCTACCAAAAGCTTTGAATCTGGTTATATTGGTTATACTGCTTATACCATCATAAACCCTAGAAAGCGATTCAGACAAAAACACCCTTAAAATAGTATCAAATACGCGTAAACTCGTCTGCCAATTTAGTGAAAACAAGCGTAAAAGTATCTTTGGCTTGTAAAAAAACCCATAATGACCGTTGTCAGTATGGGTTTACCCAATGATATTAAAGCAGGCGTATTAAAGCAATAGTATCGAAGCCATATGATTAAAGCGTTAACTCGTGTCTAAATTAGCTTATAGCTGTAACTCACTGATATCTGCAACCGTTAAAAATAACCCACGCACTTTTTTTAGCAACGCCAACCGATTGGCTTTGAGGTTAGCATCTTCACTATTCACCATCACCCGTTCAAAGAAGTCATCCAATGGCTGCTGCAGTGTGGCTAGCGATTGTAAAATCTGGGTGTAGTTGGCGTTGTCAGTGTGTTGATGCGGCTCAATACTTTGCGCTGCAGTTTGCACCGCTTGGTACAATGCTTTTTCGGCAGGTTCTTGTAAATAAGCCGTTTGTATTTGGCTTGCAATCTCACCCTCAGCCTTGGCTAAAATATTGGCAACACGTTTATTGGCCTCGGCAAGTTGTTTGGCGGGTGGCAAATCACGGAAAGCTTGGACGGCTTTGATACGATGGTCAAAATCCATTGGCACTTGCGGTTGTAGCGCCTGTACCGCCATAATTGTATCCACGCTCACGCCTTGGTCTTCATACATGGCACGGTAGCGTGAATTGATAAACTCCATCACTTGTTTAAAAGTTTTTGGTAAGTCATCAATTTTGCCTACATAACCCAATAAAGCTTGCTCAAGCAATACTACTAGATTTAGTGGCAGTTGTTTCTCAATCAAAATACGCAGTACCCCAATCGCCGCGCGGCGCAGACTAAACGGGTCTTTTGAACCCGTTGGCGCTTGGTCAATGCCAAAAATACCGACCAGCGTATCCAAACGGTCTGCTAATGCCAGTGCCGTTCCAATGTTGGTCGCCGGTAATTTATCACCGCTAAATTTTGGCAGATATTGCTCTTCGATTGCCGCCGCCACCGCTTCTGGCTCTTGGTTTAAACGCGCATAGTAAGTCCCTGCCACGCCTTGTAATTCTGGAAATTCACCCACCAAGGTACTGGCAAGGTCTGCTTTTGACAGCAAGCCTGCCCGTGCCGTTTGCTCAACGTCTTCGCCAATTTGGGTAGCAATAAAGGCAGCTAGCTTGGCAATACGCTCAGATTTTTCCCAAATTGTCCCTAACTTATCTTGGAATACGCGGGTTTTAAGATTTTCAGTCAGCGCAAACAATGGCTGTTTTTGGTCTTGTAAAAAGAAAAACTCAGCATCAGCAAGGCGTGGACGTACCACTTTTTCGTTACCGGCAATCACTTGCGCTTTATCTTTACTGTCGATGTTACTGATAAAGATAAAATAAGGCTGTAATTTACCTTGGCTGTCAGTCAAACAAAAATATTTTTGATCCGCCTGCATGGTGCTAATCAAGGCCTCTTGTGGCACTTGTAAAAATCGTGGCTCAAAGCTTGCGCGTAGCGCTACTGGATAATCGACCAGCGCAGTAACTTCATCAAGCAAATCTTGTGGTACGATAGCAGTCGCGCCTACTTCATCGGCAAGCTGTTGGACTTGCGTTTTAATCTGTTGTTGGCGTTTGTCAAAATCAGCGATAACGTGCGCCTCGGCAAGGTTTTGCTCATAGCTGTCCGCCGTGTCAATTCTAACCTTATCAGGATGATGGAAACGATGTCCAAGACTATAACGACCCAATTCAACGCCCTGCGACCCTGTCTCACCCGACGTTAATCCTTGAATCGTCGCTGGCAGTACTTGGTCGTCTTTGAGTAGCACCAACCATTTGACAGGGCGAACAAACTCAGAACGCTCTGCGCCACTGCGCATGCGTTTGGCAATCGGTAACTCATCTAAGGCTTTTTGAAAAATATTCGGCAGTAACTCAGCCACTGGCTGACCGATGACATTCATTTCGTAGCCGATATAATCGCCTTTATCACCTTTGATGGTAATCAAATCCTTGACGTCAATACCCAAGCCTTGGGCAAACCCTTGTGCCGCTTTGGTTGGGTTACCGTCCTTGTCATAGGCAGCTTTGACTGCAGGACCGCGTTTTTGTTCGATTTTATCGGGCTGTTTTTCACTAATTCCTTGAATCTGCAAGGCAAGGCGACGCGGGGCGGCAAAGCTTTTAATGGTATCATAGCGAATATTGGCATCTTTTAGCGATTGGGTGACATGGTCGTTAAGTGCATCGCGCAATGTTTTTAGATTTTTTGGGGGCAATTCTTCGGTGCCAAGTTCAAATAAAATAGTAGACATGCTAAAGCCTTGTTGATTCAAATAAGGTAAATATAGGCGATTATAGCAGAAATTTAAGCCATAAAAATGCCCCATCAGCGGGGCAAATCAAGAAAACCGTCAGCGCAAAACGAAAATTAAACTTATTGGCTGGCGCTTGCCGAAGTCGTTACAGCGGTTGTAGCGACTGGTGTATTGACCGCCGCTTTTGGTTTGGCTTTGGCAGGATTGACCACAAAGTTAATGCCTAACAGCAACAGCGTCACCCCTAAAATCGGGCGCAATTTTTTCTCAGGTAATTTACTGCTCAATAATGTGCCTACAATAATGGCAGGAATCGCGCCAATGAGCAAAAAGGTCAGCATGTGAAAATCCACACTGCCTGACAGCAAATGTCCGAGACCTGCGACCAAGGTTAATAGCACCGCATGTACCACATCCGAGCCGATGATACGAATGAGGGGCAATTGGGGAAAAATCAGCACCAACGCCATGACGCCAAATGCTCCTGCCCCAACTGAGGATAAGGTCACTACTACCCCGAGCAATATGCCCATCAGCACCAATTTATATTTTGGGATTTGGGCGGTGAGACTGTCAGTTTGGTCAGTTTTGCGGTATTTGTCAAAAAACGCTTCGATACGGTTGCGAAAAATCAGCGAAATCCCAGTAATGGTCAACATCACGCCCAATATCAAGGTCATGATTAGTTTGATGGCGTTGATATTACCCAAGTAAGTAGCGACGAGATAATTGGTGACAATGGAGGCTGGAATACTACCAATCGCTAGCCATAGCACGATTGGCCAAACGACATTCGATTTTTTAAAATGTACCACCCCACCAAAAAACTTGGAAATAGCGGCGTATAGCAAATCGGTGCCGACAGCAATATGCGGCTCTACTTTTAGCAGTAAAATCAAAATCGGCGTCATCAGTGACCCACCGCCCACGCCGGTCACACCCACGCAAAATCCGACAAAAATACCCGCTAAAATAAAATAAAGTTCCACTCACCGCCCCTTGTTACCTGGCTTACTTGCTGCGGCTATTGTAGTAGAATAGCGCGTCGTTGCCCTGTGGCGATTTTTGATATAAATATGCGAGATTAGAATATTCTGATAATTTGATATTTTTTATTAGCGTTGATAACAAAATAATCAATAAAATAAGGCAAGAAAAAAGGCAATAGAAACTATCTATTGCCTTTTTCAATTTTGCTGTTCAAAAAAATTTTTTCGTCGATGTGGTGAAACTATTGTGATTTATCCGCTTCTTTCATCTATTGTTTTGAAATAGCTTCTTTTGGTAGATATTTTTCTAACGCATCCGCTTTATGTGCGTCATCCGCCAATGGGAAGCCCAATTTGGCGCGCGTTTCTACATAGCTTTGTGCGACCTTACGCGCCAAGGTGCGCACACGCAAGATAAAGCGCTGACGCTCTGTCACCGAAATCGCCCCACGCGCATCCAACAAGTTAAAGGTATGTGACGCTTTGAGCACCATTTCATACGCAGGCAGCGGCAGATTAAGACCGACCAATTTGTCAGCTTGGCTTTCATAAAAATCAAATAATTCAAACATTTTTGCCACATCGGCATGTTCAAAATTGTAGGTCGATTGTTCCACTTCATTCTGGTGAAATACATCACCATAAGTGACACGACCAAATTCACCATCCGTCCATACCAAGTCATACACACTGTCCACGCCTTGGATATACATGGCAAGGCGCTCAAGACCGTAGGTGATTTCTCCTGTCACTGGGAAACACTCAATACCACCGACTTGCTGGAAGTAAGTAAACTGGGTAACTTCCATACCATTGAGCCAAACTTCCCAACCAAGTCCCCATGCGCCAAGCGTTGGTGATTCCCAGTTGTCTTCTACAAAGCGGACGTCATGGGTTAGCGTATCGATGCCAATCGCTTTGAGTGACCCCAAGTACAATTCTTGAATATCAGGTGGATTGGGTTTGAGTACCACTTGGAACTGATAATAATGTTGTAACCGGTTTGGGTTGTCGCCATAGCGACCATCCGTAGGACGGCGTGATGGCTGTACATAGGCGGCATGCCAACGCTCTGGACCTAATGCTCGTAAGAAAGTGGCGGTATGAAACGTGCCTGCACCCATTTCCATATCGTAAGGCTGTAACACCACACAGCCTTTTTCTGCCCAATAATTTTGCAAAGTTAAAATCAATTGTTGAAACGTCATCATACGAGAATTACCACTATATAGTCGGTGATTAGGCAAACTGTGTTTATCAAAATAGTTGTCCACGTGATTTTGATAAAGCGTCAGTTTTTTTAATTAGTCACATTAAAAATTTAAATTTTTTTGCGTCGCAAATAGCCCTTAAAATAGGCGGTACAATTGCCGAACGATATTTTTACTTAAAACGCCCAAAATAGCAAACTTATCCAATTTTTCAGCTACAGGTATAGCCATGATTATTGCGCAAATTAAGGGGTGGGCAAAACTACAAAGTATTAAAACAATATACATTTCGCGACAAATCAGTTACCGCATTTTAGCACTTTTTTACTAGATTTACGAAAATTCCTGTTACCCTTGAACAAGTGATTTCGACGATTGATTATTGCCTTTTTTAGCCGGTTTTAGCCTTTTTAATCGCTTTTTTTAAGATAAATCAGCCAAATTTGATACGTCATCCATTGTCGTTTTAGTTGGGTTTTGACTTTTAATTTTCATTTTTTACCGCCATAATACCCCGTACAAGCTTTTACTTAATTTAGATTAAGTATTTGTTTTTAATAACTTTTCGTGAGGTCAACCATGCTTATTTCGGCAAGTCTATTATTAGCTGCTACGTCGTTAACTTCTAATTGGTTGTTTTTAATCGTTCTAGTGACTGTCGGTATGCTAGCGATTGCGTTTACCCCTTACCGTTTTGTATTGGGCTATTTTATGTTGGGCATGGTGTACTGGATTTCGGTGGAAGGGCTGCATTGGGCAGTCGTCACGCTGTCATCATTGACTGGTACGGATGCGTATGTAGCGGCAATTGGCTTATCGATGATTCCCATTGTGATAGCGTTAAATGGAAAACCCAAGTTTAACAAAGCCGCAAATCAACCTGCTACTAACCAAACCATGTTAAAAAGTAGTGTTCAAATGAGCGCCGGTCATCGCCCTGTGGTGTTAGAAAAAGATACCGATTTTCATCAAAACTTTGTTCGTCATGCCTCCGTGTTTGACTCAAAACACTAATAACAACCCTATCCCCTTATTGCTAATTAGTAGCAAGTTATTTAACCCATCATGTTGATGGGTTTTTTATGCGCTTTAGCTTGATAGAAGCTAAAATATTCACTGTCTAACGCTGCTTAAATACACAAATCAAACGCTTTGATTACAAAAAATGATACTGATATGTTAAACATTACTGTAACTTGGCATGGATGCCCTTATAATATATTGTATAACAAAGCTATTAAATCGTTTGTAGTAGCGAATTATAATTTCTTTGAAATGAGTGACTTAAGTATCGTCATTTATTTCAAGACCTTGCGTATTGCAATATCTATAAAATCTATAATTTTGGAGGACACGTATGTTATCTCAATTAACCCAAATCAAATCAGATCCCCTTGACGTATTATTGTTTGCCGTTGGCTTGCGTCTAACCCAACTTGCCAAAATGGGCGATGACAAATTTAAAGGCTTATTAGAAAACCGTAATTTTACCATTCAACTCGGCAGCGACGCGGAACAAACGTCACGCTATTATGAGATTAATAACGGTACTTTTAGCCAACATGCAGGTCCAGCCAAAGAGCCAACATTGACGATTACCTTTAAAGACTCAATGACGGGTGTGAAATTGCTCACTAAAGGTGAGGCGACGGCATTTATGACGGGCATCCAAAATGGTGACTTAAAAATGTCCGGTGATTATTCACTGCTGATGTGGTTTAACCAAATCGCAAAATTTATTGTGCCAAAAGTACCTGAGCCACTTAAACCTGTGGTTGAACAAGCAAAACCCTTGATTGAAAAAGCCACACCTTTTGCTAAAGAACTTTGCAGCAAAGCCCTAGCAATGATTGGGGGCGCGAGCGCGGGTAAAGCATCTGGTAGCAGCAAATACTTTAATGAAGCCAACACCAAAGATGTCAATGCTGACAGTGATTCTGAAGCTACGAGCAAATTAGACACCCTTAAGGCGAAAGCGGCTGAAATTAAAGATGATGCGGTGGAAAAATTTGATGAGCTAAAAACCGAAGCCAAAGAAAAAATCGATGCACTCAAAGAAGATGCGAGCGGAAAATTAGCGGATATTAAAGACACCGCTAACGAAAAACTTGGCGAAACCAAAGAAAAGTTGGATGAGGTTAAAGCGCAAGCGGCTGATAAAATTGATGACGCTAAAGAAACTGCCACTGAAAAGCTTGATGAAGCAAAAGCAGCCAAAGATGATAAACTTGCGGATGCTAAAACCAAGCTTGAAGACGTCAAAGACCAAGCAGCTGAAAAATTAGCCGATGTTAAAAGCTTGGCGGGTGAAAAACTAGATGATGCTAAATCAAAGGTTGAGGAATTAAAAACCCAAGCCGATGACAAACTAGATGCGCTAAACGATGAAGCCAAAGAAAAAGTCAGCGAGGCAAAAGATAAAGTCGAACAAGCTAAGCAAAAGCTGACCGATGAAACGACGAGTGATTCTGATGCATCCGATAATAAAGCCATCGAAGAGAAGTATGAAGCGGCTAAAAATACTACTAATGCTCAAGATAGTACGGCAGATGATGATAGTATCCGTCCTGACAACGTGTTTGCCAAATCAGCCGATAATGACAACTTAACGCCTGCGCTGCGTAAATCTGCTGAAATTGAGGCAAAGCATGCGTCTGATGAGGTCATTGCCGACAATGTCAAAACTAGCGCAGTCACTGATGATAAATCACCTATCACCAATATTTCCATTACCCGTGGTGATAGCTCTCAAGACAAGTAAGCCATTGTCATTAAATGATAAAAAACAATCACTTTAGGTGGTTGTTTTTTTTTGGTATGATGAGACACCTTTTATCATTTTTAGCTTTGTTTTAATTAGGATTATAGCTGTCATGGCAGACTTATTAGCAATTCAACAATCAGAGCAACCGATTGGCACCACACTGACCCCCCAAAGCCGCCCAACTCGCGAGCAAATCCAAGCTTGGTTTGAATTACCTTTGATGGATTTACTATTGCTCGCGCAAAACAAACTTCGCGAACACTTTCCACCCAATGCGGTACAAGTCAGTACCCTGCTATCAATAAAAACAGGCAATTGTCCTGAAGATTGTGGCTATTGCTCACAGTCAGGACACCATAGCACCGACTTACAACCTGAAAAGAAAATCGAAGTACAAAAAGCGATTATCGAGGCCAAAAAAGCCAAAGCCGCTGGCTCTAGCCGTTTTTGTATGGGTGCAGCATGGAAGCACCCAAACGATAAAGATATCCCCTATGTGGTTGAGCTGATTAAAGAAGTCAAAGCATTAGGCTTAGAAACCTGCATGACGCTTGGCATGTTATCCGGTAACCAAGCGCAAGTACTTGCTGAAGCGGGATTAGATTACTATAACCATAACCTTGATACCTCACGCGAGTACTACAACCATATCGTCTCCACCCGTAGTTATGATGACCGTTTAACTACCCTTGACCATGTGCGTCAAGCAGGCATTAATATTTGCTCAGGTGGTATCATCGGTATGGGTGAAAGTCGTGATGACCGCATCAACCTGCTGACAGAACTGGCTAATTTGCCAAAACCCCCTGAATCAGTCCCAATCAATATGCTAGTACCCATTGAAGGCACGCCGATTGCAGATCAGCTGCAAGGCACGCGCTTGCCTGTGCTTGAGTGGATTCGTACCATTGCTGTTACGCGCCTTGCTTGCCCAACCAGCTATGTGCGTATTGCCGCAGGTCGTGAAGGCCTAACCGATGCAGAGCAAGCCATGTTGTTTATGGCAGGTGCCAATTCTTTCTTTTATGGGAATCGTTTATTGACTACCGATAATGCTACCACCAACCATGATGATCAGTTGATTGCCGATTTAGGGTTGACGGTTGAAAAAGCCGAGCCTAGACAAATCCCGGTGACCAATGCGATGAATGGTCGCATCGGCAGTTTGGCTGTCGTTTGATATGCCAAGAAACCGCCGAAGTGGCGGTTTTTTCTTAGATGCTTTAACGATGCTTTAACAGAGTTCAACAGTATGTTAGCCAATTTTGCCCTTCAATCAGCCCTTGATGAACAGCGCCAAAAAGACTTGTATCGTCAACTGACACCCATTAGCCATGGCGTGACGCCCACCATTGACATAGATGGCAAAACCTACGTCAACTTTGCCAGCAACGATTATTTGGGACTTGCCACCGACCCACAACTCATACAAGCGTTTAGCCAAGCTGCAAAAACTATCCAGCAAGTCGGTAGTGGCGCGTCGCACCTGATTACGGGGCATACGCTTTGGCATGAACAGTTGGATACCACCCTTGCCCAAGTGACAGGCTATGAACGGGCCTTAACTTTTAGCACAGGGTATATGGCAAATGTCGGTGTGATTCAAGCGTTGTGTGGTAAAGACAGCGTGATTTTTAGCGATAAGCTCAATCATGCCTCCATTGTCGATGGGGCAATCCTTAGCCGTGCCAAAGTCATGCGTTTTGGGCATCGCAATTATAGCCAATTAGAACAGCTGCTCTCGCAAAGTAGCGCTAAGCAAAAACTGATTGTCACCGATCATATTTTTAGTATGGATGGTACCATTGCCGATTTGGCTGCGCTGCATACGTTAGCTACTCGTTATGAATGCGCCTTGATGGTAGATGATGCCCACGGTTTTGGTTTGCCCTATCAGGCTTATAAAAAAGCCCAACCGCAAGCGGATATCTATATCGGTACCTTTGGTAAAGCGATAGGTACCAGTGGCGCATTTGTCGCAGGTTCGAGTCAGTTGATTGACTATGTGATCAATTTTGCCCGTTCATTTATTTATACCACGGCGATGCCCCCTGTGCTTGCCAGCGTGACTAAAACTAGCATAGCCATGTCGCACACCGATACTTTGCGCAGCGATCAATTACTTGCCAATATCAAACAGCTCAGTCAAGGGCTAGTGCAGCAAAATTGGCAAGTAGGTATTGATAATCAAATACCGACCACCGCCATTATTCCTGTGGTCATTGGCAATAATGACAGAACCCTGCAGCTTGCCAATGCGTTAAAATCTCGCGGTTTTTGGGTCTCGGCAATCCGCCCACCTACGGTGCCGGTAGGCACAGCACGGCTACGCTTTTGCGTAAGCGCTCGTCATAGTGAACAACAAATCTCGGATTTACTTGCTGTCATGCAGACTTTAAAATAACAGCTATTTGCAGACTTTTTTAGGGCAAGTTTATTTAGAATAAGCTGATTTAGGGTAAGCTTGTTTAGTTGCATCATCATCGGGGTAAGCAATGACAGAATATTTTTTATGGTTTAAAGCCTGGCATGTGATTTCATTGGTGTGTTGGTTTGCCGCGATTTTTTATCTACCACGCTTGTTTGTCTATCATGCCATGAGTACCGATAAAATCAGTCAAGAGCGATTTGCATTGATGGAGCGTAAACTGTATCGCGGCATCATGACACCTGCGATGATTGCCACTTGGATTTTTGGCTTGTGTATGCTGCTACCTAATTGGGACAGTTATAAAACCCAAGTTTGGCTACATATCAAGCTAGCCTACGTCATTGCGTTGACGGTATATCATGTAGCTTGTGGTCGATTTCGCTTAAAACTGATTGATAACCCTAACTATAAAACCCATGTTTTTTGGCGGTGGTTTAATGAGGTGCCTGTGTTTATTTTGGTCGCCGTGGTGATTTTGGTGATTGTTAAACCGCAATTTGGCGCGTAATCATTTTGGCACTTCAGGGCTTCAATCATAGCGCAAGGGTTCAATCATAGAAGGTTGCCATGATTGCCTGCGCTATTTTCGGTGAGTGCAAGGTGTAAATACGGGTCAAGGTCAGCTTGTTTGAGCAGCCAATCGACATAATCAGCCGGCAAGTCTTTAATGGCAACCCCTTTATGTTTGCCAAAGCGCATTACCGTGGGTTTTCGGGCATGTTCACTGGCTTGATACAGCTGTGCCATATCGGTGATGCGATGCTGATAGCAGATAGCTTTTAATACCAAAAAAGTAAACCAAATATCGTATTTGGCACCATGCGCGAATTTGATATTTTTTTTGGCAACCTGCGGCTCAAAAGAACATAGTAGCGCACCCAAACTATGGCTATCTAACTGCGGGAAAAAATGCCGCGCCAGTGCCAAAGTGCAAATACGCTTAATGTTTGATAAATCACAGTTGGCATTAGTCAGCACGTTAGCATCAAAGTCGATATTGTGCCCAATCAGATACTCGCAGTCTTCTGGTAACTCAAAATCAGTATGCGGCGGCTTGTCTGCCACATCTTCGTCAAAAATCCCTGTGATGGCTTGGCTGCCCAAAGTAATTTTTTTGTGTGGGTTAAAGCGCTGCTCAAAAGCGTTGTGAGTCTGTAGTATCAGCTCGCCTGCTGGACTAAACACCACGCCAATGTAGGCAATTTCGGTCGCATGTGGCTCAACCAATCCATGCGCTTCTGTATCTAAAATATAACTACTCATAACCTTAAAACTTACTAAATCGCTCAATTCACCAGTTGTAGACAATCATCATACACGATTTGGCGATAGCTTCGTTAGGTTTTCAGTATCTTGAGTTTTCGCTATCTTAGATTTAAGTATCTTATTTTCAGCATCTTGGGTGTACCAACCGCTGGGTAAAATTTTTGCTTGAGATTTTTTTGCTTTACTAACCCTGTTAAAATAGCCAACTTAGCCAATAAGGGCGCCAACTCAACCAACAAGGGTATGGGTCTCAGGATAACGAATACGGGTCGGTTTAGGGGTGGCGATAAAATACGCCAAAGTTAACGGCCCAAGACGCCCCATATACATCATAAACATAATCACCCATTGCCCAGGCTCACTCAAGGTCGGAGTGAAATTTCGCGATAACCCGACCGTTGCCGATGCCGATATCACTTCAAATAAAATATCAACCAAGTGCCCTTCTGGCTCACATATGGTTAAAATAAACGCCGCTAAAGCAATCATCAAAATCGAGGTGCTCATCACCGCAAACGATTTTTTTACCAAGTGATCAGAGATAGCACGATGAAAAATCGTCACTTGCGGGTGCTGACGCAAATATGCCCTAGTCGATGCTAGGATAACCACAAAGGTACCGATTTTGATACCGCCACCTGTGGACATTGAGCCTGCGCCAATAAACATCAATATAAAGGTCAATAACGTACTGGCATCTGTCACTTGGCTATAATCAACATTATTAAAACCTGCAGTACGTGACGCCACCGCCATAAACCAAGATGCAAACCACTGCCCAGCTTCGCTCAATCCGCCAATCGTTTTGTCGTTATGACGCTCAAGTAACCAATACAGTATACAACCAATGATATTGAGCGCTAACGTGCCCAAAACCATGACTTTGGTGTGCAGGGTAAATTTTTGCCAGCGCTTGTGTTTGATGATATCTAAAATCACCAAAAATCCGATACCACCCGTGATAATAAGCAAACTTATGATAAAACTAATCATCGGCTGGTGCACATAGGCAGTCATATTGTTGCCATTTAGCGCAAAACCTGCATTGTTAAACGCTGAGATACACAGAAAAAATGCTTCATACATCGCATCTTTTAGCCCTTTTAGCGGTGCTAACAATAGCGTTAATCCTAAAAAACCCAAGCTCTCGGTGATAAAGGCAATTTTGATTACCGCTTTGGCTGTACTACCAATTTGGTTGCTATGGGTACCCAACGCTTCCTGCGCCGTGATTGAGCCGGATAATCCCATTTTACCTTGCAAACTGGTCAATACCAAAATCGCAAAGGTCATAAAACCTAGCCCGCCAAATTGAATCAGCGCGGCAATCACCAGTTGTCCAAACGTGGTATAGTTAGCGGTATCTACGACATTTAGTCCCGTGACCGTCACCGCAGACGTCGCGGTAAAGGCTGCTGCTAACAGACTAATCGGTTGAATTGTTGCGATTGGCAATGACAGCAAAACCGTCCCCATCACAATTAACGCTAAAAACCCCAAGGACAAAATCGCAGGCGAGGACAACTGCAGTCCCTGTTTGGTAGGCGGCTCTAGGTCGTGAGTGCTGGGTTTTGATTTATCAACAATTTTTGGTTTTTCGCCTTTTTTGACTTCACGAAACGGCATATCTACACCTAATTACCTTTTTTGCGTGAGTGGTGAGCTAAATAGCCGTTTGGCGAATGGCTTTGGCAAGGCGACGCAGCGCTTGGGTATCACCACCCACCACCAATTTATCCCCACCTTGAAAGAAAAAGCCATCGGGTAATTGGTTAAAGATTTGCTGGTTGCGTTTTAGCATGATAAAGATAATATCGGGATGGTTGTGTTGGACATCCGACCACGGGTGCCCTCGCCACTGCTCAGGCGGGTCTAGACGAACCAAAAACTGCTCGTCACCCAATGCCATGTATTGTTTGACCATCGGATAGTTCATTTTTTGGGCAATACGAATCCCCATGTCTTGTTCGGGGTGAATAATATTATTCACGCCTAAGCTTTTTAGGATTTGGTGATGGGAGTCGGTTTTGGCTTTCACCCATAGGTTTTGTACGTTTAGGCTTAGTAGGTTGAGTGTACATAGCAAGCTGGCTTCAAGGTTATCACCAATGCTCACGAGCACGCCGTCGAAACTTGCAAGGTCAAGCTCTTCTATGGTGTCTTTGTCGGTGGCATCAGCAATCACGGCACGGGTGACATGTTCACTGATGTCATCGACCAGTTTTTCATCAATATCAATCGCTAGGACTTGGTTGCCCAATTTTTCAAGCTCTTTAGCACAGGTAATACCAAAAACACCCAGTCCGATAATGGCAAATTGCATTTTGATTTTTCCTTTCTTAGCCCACTTCCTGAGCAATTTTTTTTAAATCATCAATACAGATAACATATTTTCTCATTATTTTTTAGCGCGCTGGCGACTGGCTTCGTACAGCACCATGCCAGTGGCGACACTGACATTTAAACTTTGGATTTGCCCATGTTCATTGCCGGGCATCGGGATATAAACCAGCTGGTCGCAGGTATCTGCGGTCAAACGGCGAATACCGTCACCTTCTGAGCCCATCACAATCGCCACATCACCTGTCAAATCACAGTCTTGCACGGGCTTTGCCGTATCATCAAGTGCCGTACCAAACACAAACACCCCTTGTTTTTTGATGTCAGTGAGCGTACGCGCAAGATTAGTGACTTGGATAAAAGGAATTAATTCCACCGCACCGACGGCGACTTTTGCCACGGCTGGGGTGATGCTTGAGCTATGATTTTTGGGAATAATGACGGCTGAGACGCCCATTGCCACGGCGGTACGCAAACACGCGCCAAGGTTGTTCGGGTCGGTGATTTGGTCAAGCACCAGTAGTAATAGCGGTTTTCGCTCGGCTTGGTGTTTGTCGACGAGGTATTTGAGATCTGCCTCATCTTGGAGTTCAGCAGGACGGGCTTGCAATACCACGCCTTGATGCTGCGGACTTTCTGCAAGTTTGGTGAGTTTGTCTTTGCCGCTGATTTGTATCGCAATCCCGTAGGTTTGGGCAAGCTCAGTGATGTTGGCTACCGTGGCATCATCTTGTTTTTTACCGTCTTGAATAAAGAGTGTTAACCCATCGATACCGCGGTGTTGCAAGATGGATTGCACGGCATGAATGCCATAAAAATAACTCGGTTTTGCCATGATTGATGACCCTTTTTTCGATTTTATATTTGCCTTGCCCCTAGCCTTGTATATTATCCGCTAGCCTTCTAGGTGGCAAATGTACTGCACGACTGCTTCATTACGTAGCTCATAACTGCTATGCCCTTCGACCAAAAACGCTTGACCGGCACGGTAATAAGTAAATTCTTCCTCGCCTGCCAGTTTGACTTCACACTCGCCTGCCAAGATTTCGATACGTTCAGATGAGTCGGTTTTAAATTCATAGGCGGGTACATCGGCATCACAAGGTAGCACGATTCCTAGCATTTTTTTGCGTCCATCTTCAAACCAAACGGTCCGACTAAAAGTACGACCTTCATAGTAAACATTCGCTATTTTTTCTACCGATACATGGTCGAAACGATTAGGTGACGTCATGAGATTCTCCTTAAAATACACAGTCAGTTGACTTGATAACGCTGCCTTGTTATAAAAAATTATAAAGAATTATAAAGATGGGCAAGTCGTTTTGCGGCAACCCGCTTTTTTTAATCGACAAATGGGTTTTATAATCAAACGCAGTCCGTGACTTGTCGCAATCAGCCAATGGTATTGCCGATAGATTGTTAACGGTTGATAAAAAATTATGTTCCGTTATCCTTGTGCAGACGTTGTTTAGAGCAATAGAATATCATCAAATTTAGTCAACTTTTATGACAATCTATTATAACAACCTATGTTTTATGACAATCGATGAAACCGCCCTCAACTTGACTAGGCGAAGATTGCTAGACACAGATACCCATCAAAGATAGCCAGCTGACGGAAATTTGGATTTTTGCGTTGCTTATTTTGTAATTGTCCCAATTATGCTATTGTTTAGTGTGAAACAGCTAGATGGAATTTTTACTGATTTTTGAAGACTTGTCTAGGATTATTGTGAGCTTTTCATGACAAGGTTACAATAAAGTTTTTGCAAATTTGACCGCCAATGTGCCACTCTTAACGTCAATGATAGGATTGATATGCTGACACAGTTAACCTTACAAAATTTAGCACTCGTCACCAATGCTGAGATTGAGATGAATGCTGGATTTAACATTATCACTGGCGAGACAGGTGCTGGTAAATCACTGTTGCTTGACGCCTTGACCTTGTGCGTGGGTGGTCGTAGTGACGCAGGTTTGATTCGGCATGGACAGACCACGGCAGACGCTTTTGCAGAATTTAATATCGGTCAATTACCCGAAGTCATGGCATGGCTTAGTGAGCAAAATTACCCATTTGAAGACGATACGCTGCTGATTCGCCGGCAACTTGCTAACCAAAACGGTGCGCTTCGTAGTAAAGCTTGGCTCAATGGCATGCCCATTAGTATGAATGAGCTTAAAACCTTGGGTGGGTTACTGGTCAATATTCACAGCCAACATGCCCAGCAAAGTTTGCTGCGTCCGCAGTTTGTGATGGAATGGCTTGATAGCGCCACGGGCTTAAATAGCCAAGCAAACGACGTAAAACAGGCTTTTTTGCAGTACGAACGCCTTAAATCACAAGCCGCCCAGCACGCCAAAGATGAGCAATTGCGCCAGCAGCAAATTCAGCTATTGAGCAATCAATTAGCCGATATTGAGCCAATTGCCACTGTCTTATACAGTGAACTTGAAGCTGAATACGATGAATTATCTAACCTTGAAAACCTCATGCAGCAAGCCGCCTTGTCGGTGCAATTACTGGATAATGACAGTGATGAGCCCGATGTGGTAAGCCTGCTTAATCGGGCGATTAAACTGTGTGAAGCGCAAACCGAGCTTAGCCAAACCTATGCGGATTGCGTTGAACAGTTGTACTCAGCACATACCCAAATCGCTGAAGTGGCTAGCACTTTGAGCAATTATGCCGAAGGACAAAGCCTTGACCCCAAGCGGTTAGCGTTACTTGATGAGCAGTTATCGACGTTCCACCGACTCGCGCGTAAATATCACACCACCCCTGAAAGCCTTGTTGAAGACAGCCAAGCCTGGCAACAGCAATTAGATGATTTGCAATCGGTGATGTCGCCTGAAGCAATGGCAGAGCAAATTGAACAAGCTTATCAAGCCTACTTGCAAAAAGCCCAAGCGTTGGATGACAGTCGCCAAGCCAATGCCACGACGTTAGCTGAAGCCCTAGTTGCACGGTTAAAAGCATTGGCATTGCCCAATGTGCAAGCGGCATTTGAATTTACCCCACTTGATAAACCACAAAGTATCGGGTTATCGCAAATCGATTTGCTATTTAGTGCCAATGTCGGCATGCCGATGCAACCGATTCACAAAATCGCCTCAGGCGGTGAATTATCACGGCTAGCCCTTATCATGCAAGTCATTGATGCGCAAGGGGTTTGCCGTAATACGATGACCGATATGGCAACCACCACCCGTCAGTTATTGGTATTTGATGAAGTAGATGTAGGTATCAGTGGTGGCACGGCGCAAGTGGTGGGCGAATTACTGCGTGAGCTGGGTGAAGAACAACAAATCATTGCGATCACTCACCAATCGCAAGTCGCGGCACAAGCCCATCAGCATATTTTGGTGTACAAAACCCAGCAAGAGAAAGCCCAGTCTCACTTAAAAATCCTGTCGGGCGATGACCAAGTGCAGGAATTAGCGCGCATGTCGGGCGGGGTCAATATCACCGAAGACACGCTCAAACACGCGCGTAGCTTGCTAGCAAGTCGCCGTGTCAGTTAATTTAATATCGCTTGTCGCTTTTAATGTTTATTGTTTTTAATGTTTGCCGCTTTTAAGTCGCTTTTAATTAGGTATGCCACTGAATGTCAAAAAACCAAAATCTTACCAACCATTTTTTGATAGCCTCGCCCAATATTGACGGCGGGATTTTCTATCAATCTTTGGTGTATATTTGCCGTCAAGACCAACAAGGCACGTTAGGGCTAGTCATTAACAAACCCATCGAAACCAGCAACGTTGCCAAACTGTTTGAAGAATTAAATATTGATGTGACCATCACCGACTTGCACCGAAAATTACCCTTAGATGGGGGTCCTATGAACCCGGAAGTTGGGTTTGTGCTCCATACGGGACAGCCCGATTGGGTATCTTCGTTTGCCATCACCGAAAACGTCTGTATCACCACTAGCAAGGATATTTTACAAAGTATCGCGGGTGGTCAAGGCGTTGAGCATTTTGAGCTTTGTTTGGGTCATGCCAGCTGGGGAAAAGGGCAGCTAGAAGAAGAAATCAACCAAGGCGATTGGTTTGTTTTGCCGGCATCAATGGGGCTATTGTTTGATATCGACCATCAGACTCGCTGGCAAGTCGCCGCTCAGCAGTTGGGTGTTGATTTTAACAAACTGAGTACGGATATCGGGCATGCTTAACCTAAATATGCCGCAAGATACCCATCACACCCAAACTATCGAAACGGTGATGGGGCTTGATTTTGGCATCGCAAAAATGGGTATCGCCTTGGGCAATACCTTAACCCAAACCGCAAGCCCGTTGATGCAGTTTAAAATGGATAATGGCAAACCCAATTGGGATGAATTGCTAAAAATTATCGAGTCATGGCAAGTGAGTACCATCATCATCGGTTTGCCGCTAAATATGGATGGCACTGCATCTGAGCTTGGCAATCGTGCCAAAAAATTTGCTCGTAGGCTCAAGCACCAGCTCGAGGAAGCGCATCGACCACGGCCGATTATTTTGGCGGATGAGCGCTTAACTAGCCGTGAAGCCAAAAATTTGGCTTGGGAATATGGGTTAATCAAAAGTGACAAAGAGCCGATTGATAGTATCGCCTCGGCAATTATGCTTGGCAGTTGGCTTAGAAGTGGCGAAGGAGCGCTGTTATCATGACTCAATTAAATGTGCCTGCTACGCCAACGACCAAAGGCTTTTCTGCCCCTATTCTTGGTTTGATTGAACACGCACAGCGACTCAACAAATGGTCAATTTATCTGGTTTATTTGGCAATTGCGCTATTTTTATTATTTGGTACCCTAAAGAGCTTGTCACAGTTTAAGGACAGTCAAACGATTTATACTTTATTTCATTGGGTGCCTTATGGACTTGTTGGACTCACCATACCGCTATCCTGCTATGTGGCGTTTATTTTATACCGTTACCGTTTAAGCCAGCCGAGCATGCTTGCGCTGTGTATCGGTATGGGATTTGGCTTGTTTGTTATCAGTAGCTATGTCGCCCTAGCCGCCTGGATTGGGGTGGCGTTTATGTTTAAAGCCAATTTAACCCGTTTTTTTAATTTTATCCAAGAAAGTCGACAAACAGAAACTCAAAAAACAGAGACTCAACATGCCTGATGCCAATTACCAACTCGATACCCAAGGGCTGATTTGTCCAGAGCCGATTATGCTACTGCATAAAACCGTTCGTAAAGCGCAGTCGGGAGAGGTGATTCATGTCATCGCCACTGACCCTGCGACCACGCGCGATATCCCCAATTTTTGTCGTCATCTGGGGCATGAACTTATCGAGCAGCAAGACATCATCAACCCGCAACAACACCAAAATCCTGATCCGTATGCCAATGTGTATCATTACTGGATTAAGAAAAAAGCTGGTTAAAAAAACGCCCCCTTATCCCGAGATTTCAAGTCATTTATGTCCCAAGTCGCCGCGCGCCAACCTCGCCAAGTCAAAGCCTTACACCTTGATGATGAGCCCAGTTATATTCAGCAGTTTCGCCAAGAATTGCTGACGCGGGGACTTGCCACCAATACGCGCAATGCTTATATTCGTGACTTGGTGCTGTGTGAAGCCACCTGTAGCAAAGCCATCACCCGTTGGGATGCCAGTGACGTGTTAGCTTGCCTAGCGGCGCTCTATAAACAAGGCAAAACAGCGCGCAGCCAAGCGCGTGCCTTATCATCGCTCAAACAGTTTTTTTTATGGCAAATCAACGCTAATCAGCGTGATGACAACCCGTGTGAGCATATCAAGACCCCAAAACTTGGGCGCGCGCTACCCAAAGATTTATCCGAAAGTGATGTCGATGCCCTACTCGCCAGCCCAGATACATCGACCCCATTGGGCATGCGTGACCAAGCCATGTTTGAAGTGCTCTATGCGTGCGGGCTGCGTGTCTCTGAGCTTATTCATTTATCGTTAAGTGAAGTCAATCTCAATGCAGGCTGGTTACAGGTTACCGGTAAAGGTGATAAGACTCGGCTGGTACCCCTTGGCGAAGTGGCGATTGATGTATTGACCGATTATTTGAGCGTAGCGCGACCGCAATTATGTATCATGAAAAATGGCCGAGAAAGTCGCTGCCAAGCGGTATTTTTGACCCAACAAGGCGGCTATATGACCCGCCAAAACTTTTGGTATGTCATTAAACGCTACGCCAAGCAAGCCGGCATCGACAGCGAAATTTCTCCGCATACCTTACGTCATGCCTTTGCTACTCATTTGCTCAATCACGGCGCTGACTTGCGCAGTGTACAGATGTTATTGGGTCACAGCGATTTATCAACCACCCAAATCTATACCCATGTGGCTACGGCAAGACTGCAACAGCTGCATCAGCAGCACCATCCACGCGCTTAGGGCTGTTTGTTTATAGACAAATTTTTTGAAACCCATAAAGCATAAAATCGGTCGTAAAGCGCATTGACCCTGCCTGCTGGCAGCGGTCGATTAATGCTTCACGTCTGGCTGGCTGCGCCCGAAACGCATAGGGCGTCATCGTCAATAAATCTTGTAACTGCGTAGCGGTAAGCGAAATCGTGGTTTCCACCCGCGTTTGCTTAACCAACGCAAAATACGGTGCTAATTCATCGATAAATTTGTCTGAGTCGTGCGCTACGATTTGTTCAAATAACCCGTCACGCATCTCAATCAAGTGATTGACGGCAGGCTTGGCAATCACTAAAAAGCCCTGATCACTGACCAACCGATGAAATTCATCCGCCAAAATCGGGCTAAAAATACTGGTCAATATACTCACCGCCTGATTGGCCAATGGTACTTGCGAAGCAGATGCCACTAAGCAATATTTTTGTGTGGTCGTGCTAATTGGTTTAAGTCGTTTGGCAGTGGCGAGTACGGCAGGTTTGCTGATATCAAGCGCGACTAACTTACTTGGGTTAAGCTGTAAAAATCGCTCAGTGTAATACCCCTCGCCACAGCCAATGTCTAGCCAATTTACCGATGGTTGGGAGGATAATAGCCCTTTGCAAAAGTCATACAGCCCATCTTGCAGCGACTGATAAAACCCCGCTTGTAGAAAACGACGCCGCGCCATAATCGACTCATCACTATCGCCAGGGTTTTTGCTATGCTTATTTTGCACCGGCAGTAGATTCACATACCCTTGTTTGGCGACATCAAAGCTATGTTGCCGCTGCTGCGCATTTTCACCGGTGCATTGCCAAACTTTTTCACCCACCTTTAGCGGACTTTGGCAAATCGGGCAGCGAAAATTTGCAGAAAATGTCGAAGGCAATGCCACCATAAAGATATCTCAAAAAAGCTGTTAAAAACCCAATTGATGCAAAGCGCCGTTAGCGAACGTAGCAAAATTAGCGAAGTTTCAACGTCATCAGCCCTAAAATAACCAAGACAATGGTAATAATCCAAAAACGGGTAACCACTTGGGTTTCTTTCCAGCCACCTTCTTCAAAATGGTGATGCAGCGGCGCCATGCGAAAGATGCGTTTTTTACGCAGTTTGTAAGAGCCTACTTGTAGCATGACCGATACGGCTTCTGCCACAAATAAACCACCCATGATGAACAGCACAATCTCTTGGCGCGTCATCACAGCAATGGTGCCAAGCATCGCGCCCAAGGCTAATGCACCAACATCGCCCATAAACACTTGGGCGGGATGGGCATTAAACCATAAAAACCCTAAGCCTGCCCCAACCATGGCACCACACACAACTGTCACATCGCTATTATAAGCAATATAGGGCACGTGGAGATATTCAGCAAAGCGAAAATCCCCTGACACATAAGCAAACACCCCTAAGCCTGCGGCGACCAACACCACAGGAAAAATGGCAAGACCATCCAAACCATCGGTTAAGTTGACCGCATTTGAGGTGCCATTAATCACAAAATAAGTAAAGATAATAAACGCCAAACCCAATGGTACAGCGGAGAAAGGAATCGACACGTTTTTAAATAACGGAATCAGTAAATCTTGCATGGCGTGAGCTGTCGCCACATGCGGCTGCTGACTGGCAATCCAGTATAAGGATACACCAACAAATAAAGCGCCAACCGACAACCAAAAATATTTTTTGCGCGCAATCAAGCCTTTTGGGTCTTTATATTTGATTTTTAGCCAGTCATCTGCCCAGCCCACCGCGCCAAAAATCACCAACACCACCATCAAAATCCATACGTAAGGGTTGGTTAGATTCGCCCACAGTAGCGTGGTCACCAAAATACTGCCTAAAATTAAAATCCCGCCCATGGTGGGTGTGCCTGTTTTGGCAAGGTGACTCTGTGGACCATCGTTACGAATGGCTTGTCCATATTTGAGCGCACGCAGCCGTTCAATGACGCGGCCACCAAATACCATACTGATACCCAGCGCAGTCAGCACCGCTAATAAAACGCGTAAGGTCAGCGATGACACAGCCGAAAATGGGGAATAAAATTGGCTTAGCCATTCAAATAACCACAATAGCACGAGTGGACTCCTTAGGGAATGTCGGGTAAAACAGGGATGCAATGTCCCTATTATGATCATGATGAAATAAATGAAAACTATCTGTGAAAACCGTATCACTTGGTCTCATCAGCAAAAACCCATCATGAAAAGTTGACTATTTTAAGTAAAAATTCATAAAAAATCAGCCAATTTTTATCGAATGGCTGATGAAAGTTCTGTTTTTAGCTAGGATGGCTGACGGGTTAACTCGTCAATTACCTGCTCCATCATCATATAGCGCGAGCCTTTAAACAAGATATGCCAGGCGTCATCACTACTCGCCAGCTTATCTTTGATCGCCGCAAGTAGAGAGGCTTTGTCTGGATATACCTGTGCTTGCATGCCGGATGCTTGCGCTTGCGCGACGGTAAAAGTCGTTAGCTCCCCCACCGTATACAGCACAGTCACGCCAGAGGCGGCGATAGTCTCACCGAGCTTGCGATGCTCCTCTTGCGCGGCGTCACCCAACTCACCAATATCGCCCAACACCAACATGGTAGGCGCACCTTGGCTAGCCAATACTTGCGTAGCAGCAACGACGGCACTGGGATTGGCATTATAAGTGTCATCAATTAAAGTATGTTTGCCAAACTCAATAAAATTGAGTCGACCTTTGGCAGGTTTGGCGGTATCGAGTCCTTTGGCAATATCAACAATCGACAGCCCCAAGGCTTGCGCACAGGCCGCGGCGGCTAAGGCATTGCTGATGTTGTGTTCACCTGCAAAGTTTAAAGTGACGTTTTGACTCTCGATTTCATCAATTTCAAAATTGAAATTTAGGCTAAAGGTACTGGTATTACCGACTTCCACATCATCGGCAAACACATCGCCCATCAGTAGCACCGTGTCTTCATCTGTTAAACCAATTTCTTTGGCTTGTTGCATATCCACGCCAGCATCCGCCAAGGACACGTCACGCTCGCCAAAGGTTAGAATATTTTGGGTAAATTGTTGGGCATGATTGAGTAGCGTATCAAAATAATCATCACCAAATGGCACAATCGCTGTACCTGTGTTACTTAATCCTTGATAAATCTCAGATTTGGTTTTGGCGATATTATCACGCCCGCCAAATTCCCCCAAATGCGCCGTGCCGATATTGAGCACACAAGCGACATCGGGCTTGACAAGGTGGGTGGTATAAGCAATCTCTCCGACATGATTGGCACCAAGCTCCATAACGGCATAGCGATGGTCATCGGTCAGCTCTAGTAGCATCATCGGCACGCCCAAATCATTGTTGAGATTGCCGCGAGTGATTAAGGTAGGCGCAATACGGTTTAAAATACTGCCAAGCATTTCTTTGGCGGTGGTTTTACCGCTAGAGCCTGTAATCGCAACGACTTTTAGATTGGGATGTTGGTCACGGCGGTAAGCACCTAATTTGCCGAGTGCCAATTTTGTGTCAGTCACTACGAGTTGCGGCAAGTCACTTTCGACTGCACGGCTGACAATCGCTAAGACTGCGCCTTTATCTTTGGCAGTTTTTACATAATCATGTCCGTCAAAGTTGTCACCTTGGATGGCTAGAAAAATATCACCTTGTTCGATTTTGCGGGTGTCGGTGATAATTCTTGTGGATGTTTGGGTAAAATCACTGTGAAAGGTTGGGTTTAGGTCTTTCACCGCTTCGGTTAAGTTGGCAGATTGCCAAATATATGCAGTCATTGTCTTCTCTTTATTGAGGTCTCTTTATTGGGGTCTCTTTATAGTTTATTACTAGCGAATCTCGTCATCTTGGCCATCATTGCGCACCCATACTTTCTTGATTCCTGCAGGAGCGAGCAACAACACTTCGCAATTTTTGGGGCGCGTTGCCAGTTCAAACTCACGGAATTTTTTCATGTTATATAGACGCGGGCTATCGCCAAGTAGCATCTGCCAGATAAGCATGCCAATCCACATGCCATGGGTAAATACTAGATAGGTGCCATCGGGCAAGGCATCAAAATACGCGCGCACTTTTTGTACCCGCGCTACGAAATGCTCAAAACTGTCCGTCACCTCACTGGCTCGGTGCGCAGAATGCTGTTGCCAAAAATCATCGGCAATCACACGGATGTCATCAAATGACAAATCCTTGATGGTGTCAAAATCTAAAAAGTTAAATTCGTGTAATTCGTCGATGACAGTGGCTGTGCGCTTAGTGCTTTGTAGATAAGGCTGAGCCGTTTGCTGGGTGCGAAGATACTGGGATACAAAAATCTCGGCGACTGGCTCGCTAATATGGTCAGTAAGCCAATCCGCCAATGCTTGCGCTTGCGTCTTGCCAACGTCAGTAAGATTTATAGCATGATTTGGTCGCACCGCTTGCCCTGCATTGGACTCGCTGTGGGCATGACGGATTAGGTAGATTTTTTTCATGATGCTAGGCTAAGTTATTTGCCAAATTTGTCAATGGCGTTTTTTACCACCACTTTATCATCAAAATCGTAGCGTACCCCTTTGATTTCTTGATAGGTTTCATGCCCTTTGCCTGCAATCACCACGATATCGCTAGGCTTGGCATGCTGCACCGCATATTCAATGGCCTTTTGACGGTCTGGCTCGATAATGGCTTGATAGTGCTGCTCACAAGTCATGCCCGCTTGCATATCGTTCAAAATCGCATTAGGGTCTTCACTGCGTGGGTTATCGGCAGTCAAAATCACTTTGTCAGCTAGGCGAAGTCCTGCTTGCGCCATCAGTGGACGTTTACCCTTATCACGGTCGCCACCACAGCCAAATACCGCCCACAGCTCACCTGTACAGTGCGATTTTAAACTGGTCAACACCTGCTCTAGCGCATCTGGCGTATGCGCATAATCCACGATAAAACAGCTGCTGGTCGATGGCACCCGATCCATACGACCTGTGGCGCCACGAAGCTTTGGCACTGCCGCTTGGATTTGCGCCACACTCAATCCCATGGCGGCACTTTGCGATAACGCGAAGGCGCCTGCGATACTCGCCAGCAAATTGGCCACATTAAATCGCCCTAACAATGGACTGTTCACCGTTAATTCACCTTGTGGCGTGACAGCTTTTGAAAGCGCAATGGTCAAATCACCCCCTTGCAAGCTAGGCAGGATGGTTTTGGCAAAAAAATCGGCTTGGTCATTGGTCAAACTATACGTCCACACGGTTAAATGGGATGCGTTGGCTGCCTTAATCATCAATTCACTAAATTCATCATCTAAATTAATAATCGCGTGAGTGAGCGTGGGAAAATGTGCTTTATCAAACAGTCGCGCTTTCGCCTGCGCATAATCGTCCATGTCAGTATGATAGTCGAGATGATCACGACTTAAATTGGTAAATATCGCCACATTGATGGGGATGCCTTGCAGCCGCTGTTGGTGTAACCCGTGAGAGCTGGCTTCAATGGCTAAGGCTTGTACGCCTTGCTTGGCAAAATCATCAATCGCATGTTGCAGATTAAAGACTTCTAGGGTGGTGTGGGTACTTGGGGTTAAATTTGGCAAAACCCCATTACCTGCCGTACCCATCACCGCAGTTTTGATGCCCGATTGACTGATGAGTTGGGCGACCAGTTGGCTTACGGTGGTCTTGCCATTGGTGCCTGTCACCGCGATGACCGCCGGTAACTTGGTGGAATGTTGCTGTTGTAAACTGGTTTGAATCAGAGAACCTAAAAAATCACGAATGGTGGGTAAATAAATAATCGGTAACGTAAACTGCGACTGGATCGCGGATACATCAATTTCTGACAATACAAACGCCGCTTTGTCTGTGACTTGGGCAAGATAACCTGTAACTTTTTCCAAATCAAGGCTGTCGGTCGCGTTTTGACTCTTTAGCAATACAAATACATCGCCCTGACCCACTTGACGGCTATCGACCACAAACTGCCCAAATGGTTGATTCATGACAGGGTTTAACAGTTGTCGCACGCTTTCTGGTAGCGATAGCGCAGACATCATCGGTTGCAACGTAATCATAGCTTTTTCCATAGGGTTGTTATAAGTCATTGACACTTTCGATGCTGGTGGTAGTGGTTTCTTTACCCGATAGCGGCTTGTCAAACGGCACATTGTACAAACGCAAGGCTTCTTTCATCACACTGCGGAACACGGGTGCTGCAACCAAACCACCAAATTTGTAAACACGCGGGTCTTCAACCATGATGGCGACCACAAAACGTGGGTTGGAAGCAGGGGCAATACCGACAAACGCGGTGCGGTATTGGTCGTTGTAATAACCGCCTTTGGGATTGGTGCGTCTTGCCGTACCGGTTTTACCCGCCACACGATAGCCATCGATAGCGGCTAAGGTTGCCGTACCGCCAGGCTCAGTGACTGACGTCATCATATCGACAATGGTAAGGGCATCGCTGGTTTTGATGACTTGCTTGGCAGCCGGTTTGGCAAAAGGGACGGAGACATTATTGGTACTACTGCTATTGAGCGCGTTATCACGGGTACTTTTAAGGAGCGTCAACGGATGCATCACGCCCCCTGCCCCTAACACACTGTAAGCTTGCGCAAGCTGCGCTAGCGTGACTTGCAGACCGTAACCGTAAGATACAGTTGCGCGGCGTGCGATTTCATTTTGCTCAGGCGTTGGCACTAGGCCTGCAGATTCACCGGGTAATTTTAGGTTGGTTTTTGCACCAAACCCAAAGGCTTTTTGCGTATCACTCATCGCGGTGGCAGGCAAAGAAAGGGCAATTTTTGCTGAGCCGATATTACTCGATTTTTGCAGTAGGGTACGCAGACTAATGGTACCTAAATTGCCATGGTCACGAATAGTATGCCCTTGCACCACCATACTCCCTGGACTGGTATTAACCAGTGAGTTGGCATTGTACTGTCCTGATTTTAAGCCCGTGGCAACGGTGATGGGTTTCATCACCGAACCTGGTTCAAATACATCCATCAAGGCATGGTTACGCTGGTTTTCATTGGATAAACTATTTAAGTCATTGGCGTTAAACGACGGCCAGTTGGACATCGCCATCACTTCGCCCGAGTTAACATCGACAATCATGCCCGCTGCCCAACGCGCCTGCTGCACACGCCCGACTTTTTCAAGTTCTTGGTACAAGATATATTGTAGCCGTGAATCAACGGTTAATTGTAAATCCTTGCCAGCGACTTCAGGTTTGACTTGTTCGATTTCTTTAATGCTGTTGTTTTTGGCATCACGCATGACCATGACTTCGCCATCTTTGCCCGATAGCATGTCATTAAATACGCGCTCTACCCCAGCTTGCCCTTGGTAATGCGTGCCATCTGTCATGTTAGTACGCGCCATAAAGCCCAATAACTGGGCATTGGGCTGTGGCTGTGGATAGTAGCGCTGATAAAACGTGTCGGTACTGACCCCAGCAAAATTGGCATCGATGAGCGGCTGTGCCGCTTCAGGTTGCACATTTTTCATCAATGGAAAATAATGCGACCCTGCGCCTGTGGGCAATACAGCTTTTACCGCCTCTTTATCGGCAAGATTGATGTTGTCATTGATACGTACCGCATTTTTAAATTCGCTGACGCTAATGCCTGTCAATGCCGAAAGTTTGGCTAAATCCATGTTCTGCAAGCGTTTTGCAACGCGCTCAAGCTCACGATTGACCGATTTACTCGGTTTAGACTTTTGCAATTCTTGCTGGCGCGCTTTGAGCTCGTAGTATTCCACCGCATAATCATGCGGACTAAAGTACGCCGAGGTTAACGGGGCTGAAATCGCAAGCGGCATGTTATTACGGTCGGTGATCATACCCCGGTAAGAAGGCTCTTTTTTTACGGTGGTAATGAGCGAATTACCTTTGTCTTGATAGTAGGATTTATTAATGACTTGGATGTATGCCAATCGCCCAAAAATCGCCACAAATACCAGCCCCATCGCTATCCAAATGGACTTAAAGCGAATGGCATCTTCTTCAATGCTGCCTTGGCGTGATGCACCACTACGACGCTTTGACGCATTAATTTTAGGGGCAGTGACTTTGAGCACAGGCACTTTGGTGGGTCGCCCTGACATGGCATTGGCAACTTTGGTGGTTATCGATTTTTTATTGCGAGTATTCACGCGGTTGCCTCATCAATGCTGCGTTTCTGGATTGATAGCTGGAGTGTTTGACTCGTTGCTGCTGGCGTCACTGGTAAATACCGTGACTTTGTTGTCGTGAATAATCATACGATCGGACAAGTTAGGGTAAAACATATTGAGTTCAGTTACCGCGCGATTGGTCACTTGCGGGGTAGCGCTGAAAGTTTGCTGCTCAATCAGCATACGTTGGTGTTCCATTTGCAGCTGGCGAAATTGTTTTTTGAGTTTTTGCAGCTCGCCATATTGTTGGTGATAAGTTTGGATTTGCTCGACGACGCTCACCCCTGTCCACAAAATCGCAATCACTAATAGCATCATCGCAACCGTATAGATACTAACGCCGCGATACTCGGTATCGAGCATCTCGCTAATGCTGGTACCTAAGCCTTCACTGCTTTTCTTCATCGTCGTGTTATTTTTTACCGTTGTGTCGTTATTTTTGGCGGAGAAAAGACGAGTTTTTTTCGGCGAATTTTGGTTATCGCGGCCATTCGGCATGGGGTTACTCGTCATGGGAGGCAGGGGCTGAGATTTTGGCATTTTTATATCAAAGAGCTTTTTATATCAAAGAGCAGGGTATCAAGATAAAACAAGTCATTATAACGCAAGCCATCTAAGTTTGGTTAATGCAATCGCTTTTTATTGTTTGTTATAAATATCATGTTACAAAAACGGCTATTTCTACAGTCGGGTTGCTGACCGAAGCCAAGCACTTCTGGCGCGCGGGTTGGTTTTTATTTCACTATCCAACGGGGCGACACGCTCAGGTTTAGATAGCAGTTTTGGGCGTTTGGGTGGCATCGGCAAATTGGCATCTTCAGGATATTGACCTTTACTGTGTTTTTGCAAAAACTGCTTGATGATGCGGTCTTCTAGCGAATGAAAACTAATCACCGCCAAGCGTCCCCCTACGTTGAGCGCCATGAGCGATTGATCCAAAAAGCTGTCAATATCACCGAGTTCATTATTGATAAAAATACGCATGGCTTGAAAACTTTGGGTGGCAGGGTGCTTGCCTTTTTGCCAATTGGGATGCGCCTGTTTGATGGTTTCTGCCAGCGCTAGGGTAGAATCGTAGTGTTCCATTTGTTTGATTGCCCTCGCAATACGGCGGCTGTGTCGTTCTTCGCCGTAGTTATACAGCACATCGGCAAGCACGGTTTCATCCACGCGTTTTAACCATTGGGCGACCGATTCGCCACGAGTGGTATCCATGCGCATATCAACTGCCCCATCGCGCATAAAGCTAAAGCCGCGGCTACCGTCATCCAGCTGCGGCGAGGACACGCCCAAATCTGCCATAATCCCATCGACCTGTTCAATCCCTAATCGCTGCAGATTGTCTTGCAGTTTGGCAAAACTATCATGAATCACTATCACGCGCGCATCACTGGCTGCCAATGCTTGCGCCGTTTGTATGGCTTGGGGGTCTTTATCAAAAACCAGCAGACGACTGTCTTTATCCAAATAAGTTAACAGCAATCGGCTGTGCCCACCGCGCCCAAATGTCGCATCGACAAAGGTGCCCGTTTTTTTGATGATTCCTGTTTCTAGCGCCGCTACAGTTAAATTGAGCACACTTGCTACCGTTTCCTTTAATAAAACGGTTTCATGGATAAATTCAGGTGCGCTAACAGTCATAACAGGCTCAATGGGACAATAAGAAAAAAGAAATTCGCTAAACAATCGCTAGGGTAAAATAAATAAAAATCATAATTTATCTAATCCTCTATTATCGCTGAAGCAAGCCTAGGGTCAAGTAAAATCATAACCTTGACGAGGTTTTTATGATAAAAATGCTCATCTTTGATAAAACCTACCGATAAAAAAGACGGTTATAAAACCGTCGTTAATATTCGTTAATATTCGTTAATATTCAATAATATTAAAGGGGCGCTTAATCGTCATAGCCATTAGGGTTTTGGCTTTGCCAACGCCAAGTGTCGGTACACATACGCTCGATATCAAACTCAGCTTGCCAGCCCAACAGCTTCTTGGCTTTATCACTACTGGCATAACAACTGGCAATGTCGCCAGGTCGTCTTGGTGCTACGCTATAAGGCACGGGTTGACCGGTAGTTTTGATAAAGGCATTGACCAATTCTAAGACAGATGTCCCTTTACCTGTACCTAAGTTAATCGGCTCAAATCCAAGCTGGGTTTGATTTTCCAAATACTGTAAAGCGGCGACATGCCCTTTTGCCAAATCAACCACATGGATGTAATCTCGCACGCCTGTCCCATCCACAGTATCATAATCATTGCCAAACACGCTTAACTGCGGCAGCTTACCCACTGCCACTTGGCTAACATACGGCATCAAATTGTTTGGAATGCCATTTGGATTTTCACCTATGGTTCCGGTATGGTAGGCACCAATGGGATTAAAATAGCGCAGTGAAATTAATTGCCAGTGGTTATCTGATTTTGCCAAGTCTTCGAGCATATATTCAATCATCAGCTTGCTTTGCCCATACGGATTGGTCGCAGAACGGGGTGAGGATTCGACAATCGGCAAGGCTTGTGGGTCGCCATACACGGTTGCGGATGACGAGAAAATCAAGTTTTTTACTTGGGCGTTGGTCATCGCATCGAGTAGATTGAGCGTGCCTGCGACATTGTTTTGATAATACCAAAGTGGCTTGGCAACCGATTCACCGACCGCCTTTAGCCCTGCAAAATGAATCACCGCAGTGAAGTCATGCGCGGCAAAGGTTTTGGCAAGCAGCTGTGTGTCCAAAATATCGCCTTCGATAAATTCAATAGACTGCCCTACAATTTGTTGGACGCGTACCAGCGAAGTCTGGCTACTATTGGATAAATTATCATACACCACAGGGGTGAATCCTGCGGCAATTAGCTCAATTAATGTATGTGAGCCGATATAGCCTGCGCCGCCAGTGACTAAGATTTTTTTGCTTTGATTTATCATTGTTTTGCCTATTTTTTACAGCCTATACCCGTATAAAAACCCACGAGCTGCTGAATTTGTGGTTCGGTTAACGTATTTTTTGCATCAAAAATGGGTAATGCAATGTTATTTAAACGATTGATATCCGGCTTGATTGGTAGCGACCAATTGACAATAAACAACGCTTGCACTTGCGTGAGCGGCGCATAGGCATCATCGGTCAATGAAAACAGCGGCTGATTACCGTATAACTCTAACAATTCTTCTTTGGTATTGTTGGCATACACAATCGTCTTGATATTGTATGACCATAATAATTTAATCAGTGGATGAAACGCTGAATGGGTGGTGCGTCCGGTACCATTACGATAGCCTGAGCCCCAAATCATCACCGTTTTATTTTCGATAAAGCCATCAAAATATTGCCAAAATTCACGGAAAATCAGTTCTTTTTGGTCTTCATTAATGGATTTTACCGCCTCTAACAACGACGTCTCTACTTGATTGTGCTTAAAACCATCAATCAAAAAATCCAATTCTAACGGTAATGACTTGCCACCAAATCCCCAACCTGCTTTGAGATAATCTTTACCAATGCGTTTATCAAGCCCAAGGATTTGCTCGACTTGTTTGATATTGACCTGTTCACTGGCGGCGAGACGTGCCATTTCATTCATGAATGACAAGCGTGTTGCCAGCATTCCCATGATACTACTGCGCGCAAATTCTGCCGTTTTGATATCAGTAATAAAGTGCTTGTCACTTTTTTCAATAAAAAACAGCAAAATGTTGTTGTGCGCGCTACTGCCTTGCGTTTTTTCACCAATCAGTGCCAAATCGGCTTGGAAAAAAGAACTAAAATTCGCCCCATCTTTCATAAAAATAAAGGGAAGATAATACACCCAAGTAGTCGTCAATTTGCGCGCGAATTGCTCAATCTCACCAATGGCTTTGACACCGCTAATGATAATCTGGGTGGTGGGGTTGAAATGAAATGAGCCAAATTGGTCAAGTGCCTGCGCTGACACACCATCAACAAACAACCAAATATCATCTGCGCTGACATACGCTGAAAAATCATGGGTTGGCACAGGCTGGGTAATGATGTTGCCTTGAGATTGGTACAACTGCCACAGCAGCACCATCTGCCGATCAAACTGGTAATCATTCATGACCTGCTGAAGGCTATCGTCATCGGTCAATAGCCTGACTTGGTATTCAAGGGTAGCAAGCAAAATACAAGCATTGATTGATTCATTGGTACTGCCAATTACATATACAGTTTTTGTCATTGTTTTTGTCATCGTTTTCTTCTTTTATCCCTATCTTTCATCAGCTTGCAAAGGTTGTTTTAATGGTATTTAGCAACTGATTGGTTGAGCTATCAAATGGCTGCGCTTGTTGCGGCGATAATTCTTGCGTTGATACCAAGGCATCAAAGACTGCATTAGCCATCACTTTACCCACTTCGACCCCCCACTGGTCAAATGGGTTAATCTGCCAAATGACTGACATAACAAATACTTTGTGCTCATACAGCGCAATCAATGACCCTAACGTTCTTGGGGTCAGCTGTTTGAGTAGAATGGTCGTTGACGGCTGATTGCCGCGATAATGCTTGAATTTATCCATACCATTATTGCTGTCTTTGATGGCGGCATTGCCAAACGCCAGCACTTGGCTTTGCGCTAGACAGTTGGCAAGCGAAAGTCCATGCTGTTCAAGCAAGTTTTTATTGATTGTTTGGGCATCTGCGTAGCGTTTGATGGGGGCAATAAAATCACAACTGACTGCCTGTGTGCCTTGATGCAGCAACTGATAAAACGCATGCTGAGCATTGGAGCCAATATCGCCCCACAAAATCGGACAAGTACTGAAAGTCACTGCCTCACCTTGGCGATTGACAGATTTACCGTTACTCTCCATCTCAAGCTGGGTTAAGTAGTTGGGAAAAAAAGATAACCGACCATCATAAGGTAACACCGTATGGGCGTTAATATGTAAAAACGTACTGTTCCAAACACCGAGTAGCCCTAACAACACAGGCATATTTTGAGAAAAATCGGCGGTGGCAAAATGCCGATCCATCTCATAGGCTCCTGCTAGCAGCTCATAGAAATTGTGCATGCCAATTTTTATGGCAATCGCCAGTCCAATCACCGACCACATGGAGAATCGACCCCCAACCCAATCCCAGAGCATGAGTTGGTTATCGACATGAATCCCCCATTCTGACATCTTATCTGCTTTGGTAGAAATCCCAATGAAATGACGACGCAAAATAGTGGCTTTGTTATCATGACTGGCTAACAACCATGACATCGCCGTCTTAGCATTGGACAGCGTATCAATGGTAGAAAATGATTTCGATGAAATAATAAACAGCGTGGTTTGCGGATTTAATACCTTAAGCAAACTATCGAGCTGGGTGCCATCCATATTGGAGACAAAATGCACATTGATAGGGGTATCTGTCCATTCTTTTAGTGCCGTTGTTGCCATCACTGGCCCTAGATCTGAGCCGCCGACGCCGATATTCACCACATCGGTGATTGCCTGACCAGAATAACCACGCCAGACCCCATTACGAATCCGCTCAACCAACTTTTCCGCTTTTTGTAAGCTGGTATGCACCTGCTCAATGACATTGATACCTTCGACCCAAACTTGCTCGCCTTGGGGCTGTCTTAGTGCGGTATGCAATGCAGGACGATGCTCAGTATCATTCACAATTTCGCCTGTCATCAGCCGATGGATTTCTTGCGCTAACTCACGCTCATTTGCCAGTTTAATTAAATTGCTGAGCACCGCTTCATCAATTTTTTGTTTACTAAAATCCATGATCATGTCGCACGCGGCAACGCGGTACTGTAAGCCGCGATTGGATTGTTGGCTAAACAATTGATTAAGCGTGGGCATACTATCTGCCTGGGTAGACAGTGTTTGCCATGTACGATTCGCACTTGTATCGGTTGACATTTGCCTATGACCCTATATTAATTTGCTGTATGTTGAAACGCTTCAATACCCAATTGGTTGGCAAAGTAACCCACGGCTTGTAAGTAGCTATTCATGTCACCTGCATCAAAGCTATTACCCACCATGCTAACCACGTCTACCCCTTGCGTGCTAATGAGCGCATCAATGGCATCGGTCAGCTGAATTTCCCCACCCACACTTGGCTGCGTGTTGGCTAGATAATCAAAAATAGCATTATTAAATACATAGCGCCCAACGACGGCCAAGTTAGAAGGCGCATCCTCAGCTTTGGGTTTTTCCACAAACCCCGTCACAGCAAACGACTGGTTTTGTTCAGACTTTGCTACCATTTGTGTGCTGGCTAACTTGGCAATGCCATATTTAGAAATATCACTTTCTTTCACTGGATCAACCAATATCTGTGAATGCTGCTGCTTAGAAAACTGCTGTAGCATGTAGGCTAAATTCTGCTGAGTATAGTCAGTGTTATAGGGGTTTAAAATCACATCCGGTAACAGCACAGCAAAGGGTTCATCACCTACAATGGCACGGGCTTGCAAGACGGCATGCCCTAATCCTAACGGTTTGCCTTGGCGCACACTGGTAACTGTGACCCCTGCAGGTAGCCAGTTTAAACTATCGGCTAGCGCCGCTTTGCCTTTACCGCGTAACTGGGTATCAAGCTCGCTATTGATGTCAAAATAGTTTTCAATGGCGGTTTTTTGCGCATGATTGACCAAGACAATATTGGTTAAACCTGCGGCAATCGCTTCTTCAACGACGTATTGAATGGCTGGTTTATTGCCAAGTGGTAGTAACTCTTTTGGCACGGCTTTTGATAGTGGTAACATACGCGTGCCGAACCCTGCCACAGGGATAACAGCGTGAGTGATTTTTGTCGACATAGTGACTCTTAATAAGACAAGTTTTTCAAATAGTTTACATCAAGCTTAACATATTTTTATGGCAAATATTTTATCTGCCCGAATATTTTAAAGGCATTATTAAAATTGATTGAGGGTATTTTACTAACACCAGCGTTTGCTAACACCAGCGGATAATAAAAAAGCAGATAACCCAATGATTATCTGCTCTTGATTAGTCAAAATAGCGGATGATTACCAACCAGTGACTTCTTTTACTTTTTCACCGATTTTTGAAGGGTCACGGGTATAAGCAATACCAGCATCTTCAAAGGCTTTGAATTTTTCTTCCGCTGTACCTTTACCACCTGAGATAATCGCACCGGCATGTCCCATACGTTTACCTTTTGGTGCTGTGACACCTGCGATATAACCAATGACGGGTTTAGTCACGTGGTCTTTAACGTATGCAGCCGCTTCCTCTTCAGCCGTACCACCGATTTCACCGATCAATACAATCGCTTCGGTTTGTGGGTCGTCTTGAAGCAATTTCAATGCATCGATTTGGTTCATACCTGGGATTGGGTCACCACCGATACCGATACAGGTTGATTGACCAAAGCCAAGTTTAGTAGTTTGGGCAACCGCTTCATAAGTCAGTGTACCAGAACGTGAGATGATACCGACTTTACCTTCTTGGTGAATGTGACCTGGCATGATACCGATTTTGCATTTACCTGGGCTGATGACGCCTGGACAGTTTGGACCTACCATACGGATGATTTCTTCGCCGTTGGCTTGTAGGTCAGCGTTGACGTTTTCTAAGTAACGTTTGGCTTTTAGCATATCTAGGGTAGGTACGCCTTCGGTGATGACCACAATCAATTTTACGCCAGAGTTAATCGCTTCAACGATTGAGTCCAATACGAATGGTGCTGGTACAAAGATAACAGAGGCATTAGCACCCGTTGCTGTTACTGCCTCATCCATAGTATCAAATACTGGACGGTCAAGGTGGGTTGTACCGCCTTTACCCGGGGTCACACCGCCAACGATGTTGGTACCATAAGCAATTGATTGCTCTGAGTGTAGAGTACCGTTTTTACCTGTGAAACCTTGCACTAATACTTTAGTGTCTTTTCCAACTAATACGCTCATTGTTTTTCCTTTTACTTTTTATGTTTGATTTAAACGATTAACCAGTAGGGCACATAGCCCTACTCGCTCATACCTATACTTTCTTCATTAGGCATTATTAACCGCATCAACAATTTTTTGACCGGCTTCAGAAAGACCTTCAGCAGGAATTAATTTAAGACCTGAATCACGTAGGATTTGCGCACCTTTTTCAGCGTTATTACCTTCAAGGCGAACAACCACAGGCACGGTGACGTTGACTTCTTTCACCGCTTCGATAATCGCTTCGGCAATCATGTCACAACGTACGATACCACCAAAGATGTTGATGAGTACGCCTTGGACTGATTTGTCTTCAAGAATTAATTTGAATGCTTCAACCACACGTTCTTTGGTCGCACCACCGCCTACGTCTAGGAAGTTAGCGGGTTGACCGCCGTATAGTTTGATGATGTCCATGGTTGCCATCGCAAGACCGGCACCATTCACCATACAGCCGATGTTACCTTCAAGCGCAACATAGTTTAAGTCAAATTCTGAGGCTTTTAATTCACGCTCATTTTCTTGTGATTTATCGCGTTGTTCAGCGACTTTTGGTAGGCGATAAAGCGCATTTGAGTCGATGCCGATTTTGGCGTCCACACAGGCTAATTCGCCAGATTTACGAACCGCTAATGGATTGATTTCAAATAAGGCGAAGTCATTTTCCGTAAAGGCTTTATACGCCCCTGTCATCAATTTGGCAAATTCGTTGATTTGTTTGTCTTTTAGACCCAGTTTGAAAGCGACTTCACGAGCTTGGCTAGGTTGTAAGCCTACCAATGGGTCAACTTCTACTTTCAAGATTTTTTCTGGGGTTTCTTCGGCAACTTTTTCAATTTCAACACCGCCTTCAGTTGACGCCATAAATACCACACGGCGGGCTGAACGGTCTACGACCGCACCTAAATACAATTCAGTTGCGATTGGGTACATGTCTTCGGCGATAAGTACGCTGTTAACAGGTTGACCGTTGGCGTCAGTTTGGTAAGTTACCAAGTTTTTACCAATTAATTCTTCAGCAATTTGTTTGGCTTCTTCACGCGTTTTAGCGATTTTTACGCCGCCCGCTTTACCACGGCCACCGGCATGTACTTGGGCTTTAACAACCACTGCACCGGCGTTGCCTGCCATTTTGTCAAACGCTGCTGCGGCTTCGTCGCCATTTTTAGCGATGATACCTTCTTGTACTGGCAATCCATAGCTTTTTAATAATTCTTTGGCTTGATACTCATGTAAATTCATGAATTTATCCTCTCGGTTTTGGTTTACATTGTTTTAAAATTATTTTTGAATAGTGTGGTCAACAGTGAGCTAGCCTAGTTGATAATGTGGTTAGCTCACTTGCCTTATTCAAACTATTGATGCATAAACTAATTAGCCCAGTTGCTTGTGAACTAGGTTACTTGCGTTTACGTTGAATCGCATGAATCGCACGACCATCCGCTGATAGCACCGCCTCGTGTACTGCTTCAGAAATGGTTGGGTGAGCAAACGTCATCAATTGTAAGTCTTCAATACTGGATACGAATTCCATTGCAATCATGCCTTGATGAACGATATCGCCTGCACCCGCTGACACGACATGCATACCCAGTAAACGGTCAGTTTTGGCATCGGCAACCACTTTAATGAAGCCTTGGCCTTCACCAGCGGCTAACGCACGGCCATTGGCAGCTAAGCTGAATTGACCTGTTTTGACTTCATGACCTTGCTCTTTGGCTTGTTCTTCAGTCAAGCCCACCCATGCAATTTCTGGGTGTGTGTAAATCACGCTAATAATGGTGTCATAATTGACTTGAACTTTTTCACCATGAATACGTTCAACTGCCATCATGCCTTCTTCCATCGCTTTGTGTGCCAACATTGGACCACGCACCAAGTCACCGATTGCATAGACGCCATCAAGGTTGGTTTGACAGAAGTCATTTACCGCTACCAAACCACGTTCAGTGAGCTCTACCCCTGAATTTTCGCCAAGTAGGTTTTCTTTATAAGCACGACGACCCACACAAACGATGAGTTTATCGAAGGTTTCTTGTCCTGCTTGACCTTTGGCGTCGAACGATACAAGTACCTGACCGTTTTCTACTTGAGCCTGAGTGACTTTGGTATCAATACGAATATCCATGCCTTGGGCTTTTAGTAGTTTTGCCGCTTCTTTGCTCACGGCTTTGTCCGCCGCTGCTAAAAATTCTGGCATGGCTTCAAATACTACCACTTCACTACCCAAACGACGCCATACCGAACCCAGTTCAAGACCAATCACACCACCACCAATAACGCCTAGACGCGTAGGCACTTCGGTAAAGTCTAACGCACCGGTTGAATCAACGATATATTCGTTATCAATCGGGGCAACAGGGATATCAATGGGCACAGAACCAGAGGCTAAAATCACATTTTTAGCGGTAATAGTGGTAGGCGCAGAACCATCTAATGGGGTGAATTCCACTTGTTTATCCGCACCTTTACCATCAAGTAATTTACCTGTACCTTGTAGCCAGTCAGCACCGTTACCTTTTAACAATGCAGCCACGCCACCGGTTAATTGCTTAACAATAGCGTCTTTACGACTTAACATTTTGCTGATGTCAATCGCCACCTCACCTGTGGTGATACCGTGGTCGGCTAAGTCATGCTTGGTTGCTTCATAACGATGTGAGCTGTCTAGCAATGCTTTTGAAGGAATACAACCGACGTTCAAACAGGTACCGCCTAACGCTGGCTCGCCCTTATTAATACGTTTTTCGATACAAGCCACGCTCATACCTAATTGGCCTGCACGGATAGCTGCTTCATAGCCACCAGGGCCACCACCGATAATTACCAAATCATAGCTTTCTTTCATAATCTTCACCAAAAATTTGAATTGTTATTGTTAAAGTTGTTAAACAAAAAAGCCTGTATCAACCTCTGCCAATACAGGCTTTCTTTATTATAAATCGAGAAGTAGCATCGCTGGGTTTTCAACCAATTCTTTGATAGTGACCAAGAATTGTACGGCTTCTTTACCGTCGATTAAACGGTGGTCATACGACAATGCCAAGTACATCATAGGTAGAATTACCACTTCGCCATTAACCGCCATTGGGCGTTCTTTGGTAGCATGCATACCCAAAATCGCTGTTTGTGGTGGATTGATGATTGGGGTTGACATCAATGAACCAAATACACCACCGTTGGTAATGGTGAAGGTACCACCCGTCATGTCTTCAATGCCTAATTTGCCTTCACGCGCTTTTGACGCATAGTTACCAATTGCACGTTCGATATCTGCCATACCCATTTGGTCAGTGTCACGTAATACCGGAACCACAAGACCACGGTCGCTCGATACCGCAACACCTACATCATAATAACCATGATAAACGATATCGCTACCATCAATAGAGGCATTTACCGCTGGGAAACGTTTTAACGCTTCCGTGGCAGCTTTTACAAACAATGACATGAAGCCTAGTTTTACACCGTGACGTTTTTCAAAACGCTCTTTGAACTCACCACGTAAGTCCATGATAGGTTTCATGTTCACTTCGTTAAACGTCGTCAACATCGCAGTTTCTTGGGTAGCGGCTAACAGACGCTCAGCAACACGGGCGCGTAAACGTGTCATTGGCACACGTTTGTCTGCACGTTGACCGACGGCATTGGCAACCACTTGACCGTTGTCTGCTTTAATCGCATTGTTGGCTTTTAAGGTTGGGTTTGCCATGTCTTCTTTGGTCACACGGCCGCCACGACCTGAACCTTCAACGTCTGCAGGATTGACGCCTGTGGTATTCGCTGCTTTACGAACTGCTGGGCTTTGGTCTTTATAATCTGCTTCAGAAGTCGCTTGAGCGGTAGGCGCTTGTTGTGCAGCTGCAGGCGCGGCTTCAGCTTGGGCAGTCGGTGCTAGGGTTTCAGCAGGTTGGCTTGCTGGTGCAGCCGCGGTTGCGCCTTCAGTCAGCTCACCGATGACTTCAGCAGAAAGCACTGTGTCATCAACTTGTTTGAGAATTTTGCTAAGCACACCGTCAGCTTGTGCTACCACTTCCATCACAACTTTATCAGTTTCGATTTCACACAATACAGCGTCACGGCTTACTTGGTCGCCTTCATTAAAATTCCAAGCAACAATTGTACCGTCAGCAACGGACTCTGGGAAAACGGGGACTTTAATCTCACTCATGGAAAACTCCTAGTTAATTTCACATTCTTTCATTTTTAATGGGTTAAATTCATTTGTGTCTTAGCACTCGGCACAATTGCCTATACCAAAAACCAAGAAGGATTAGTACACATCTAGTGAGTACTAATCCTTTAAAACGCTTAGTCAGTCGCTTGTTTTTCTGCGATCTCCGCTTTAGCTTCTAGCTTATCTTCGGTTGAATCTTCATTCTTTGGCAAACCCAATGCTTCGTTGATAACTTTTTGTTGTTGGGCAACGTGCATTTGCATCGAACCTGCGGCAGGTGCTGCCGATGAAGGGCGAGCCACTGGCTCAAGCAAGTAGGCTTTAGTCGGACGAGTCGCGGGTTTTGGTGGTGCAATCAAACGGAATAAGTGCGGTGCTAGATAGTACCAAGCACCTTGGTTACGTGGCTCTTCTTGTGTCCAAACAATACCTTCAAGGTTTGGATATTTTGCCACTTCTTCCAAAATACGTGCTTCAGGTAATGGATAAAGCTGCTCGATACGCACAATCGCCACATGGTTAAGACCCAATTCACGACGTTTTTCAAGCAAGTCATAATATACTTTACCGCCACACAACACTAAACGCGTCACTTGGTTATTATCAAGTTGGTCAATCTCTGGAATCACGGTTTGGAACTGACCTTGCGCAAGCTCTTCAAGCGTTGACACTGCCAATTTATGACGTAGCAATGATTTTGGTGACATCACAATCAGCGGTTTACGCGCTGGGCGAACCACTTGACGACGCAGGGCATGGAAAATCTGTGCAGGTGTAGTTGGGGTCATCACTTGCATGTTGTCTTCAGCACATAGCTGTAAGAAACGCTCTAGGCGCGCTGATGAGTGCTCAGGACCTTGACCTTCATAGCCGTGTGGTAATAGCATGGTCAAACCACAAAGACGTTGCCATTTGGTTTCACCTGATGAAATAAATTGGTCAATAACTACTTGTGCGCCATTGGCAAAGTCACCAAACTGCGCTTCCCAAATCACTAGCGCATTGGGTACTGTCGTTGCGTAACCATATTCAAACGCTAATACTGCTTCTTCTGACAACAATGAGTTAAAGGTATCAAAGCGTGCTTGGTTAGGGCTCATGTTGGCAAGCGGTACATACATGCTGCCGTCTTTCATGTTGAACAGTTCTGAATGGCGGTGCGAGAAAGTACCACGACCCACGTCTTCACCCGTAATACGGACAGGGTAGCCTTCTTCTACCAGTGACGCATAAGCCAAGGTTTCTGCCGCGCCCCAGTTCAATGGCTCTTGACCGGTTTGCATGGCTTTGCGCTGTTCTACCACTTTTTGCACTTGGCGTTGTAGCTCATAGCCTTCTGGCATTTGCGCCATTTTTTCACCATAAGCTTTTAATTGATTGATATCAACGCCCGTATCCCAATTGTCTTCAAGCTTATGACCAATATAAGGTGTCCAATCTACATACAGCGTTTTATTTGGCTCACGCACCAGGGCGCTAGCAACATATTCGCCTTTATCGAGCGACTCACGGTAGTCATCTTCAAATGCCACACTTTCAGCTTTGCTAATAACGCCTTCAGCAACCAATTTATTGGCAAATAGCTCACGAGTACTTGGCAGTTTTTTGATGACCGAATACATAAGTGGCTGAGTGGCGGAAGGTTCATCGGCTTCATTGTGACCGTTACGACGGTAACAGTACATATCAATCACGATATCTTTATGGAAAGTTTGGCGATAGTCGTGGGCAAGCTGCGCCATAAATACTACCGCTTCTGGATCGTCACCGTTTACATGAAAAATCGGTGCGTGTACCATTTTAGCAATGTCGGTACAGTATTCAGTTGAACGCGCATCTTCTAAGCGGCTGGTGGTAAAACCGACTTGGTTATTGATAATAATATGCAGCGTACCACCTGTTGAGTAGGCACGGGTTTGTGACATTTGGAAAGTTTCTTGGTTGACACCTTGACCGGCGAACGCAGCATCACCGTGTACCACGATTGGCAAAACGGCATCACCGGTTTTATCTTGACGGCGTACTTGGCGGGCACGCACTGAACCAATCAATACAGGCGATACAATCTCAAGATGCGAGGGGTTAAATGCCAAGGCTAAGTGTGCTTCGCCGCCCGGTGTCATTACGTTAGATGAATAACCATTGTGGTATTTTACGTCACCTGAACCCACGGTCGGTTGTTTTTTACCATCAAACTCATCAAACAAATCTTTAGGGTTTTTACCTAAGATATTTACTAATAAGTTTAAACGTCCACGGTGCGCCATACCGATAACCATTTCTTTGGTACCGTTTTCACCCGCACGCTGAATTATCTCATTGACCATCGGGATAAAGCTTTCACCACCCTCAAGACCAAAACGTTTCACACCGGTATATTTACGCGCTAAGTATTTTTCTAATCCTTCCGCTGCTGTCAAACGCTCAAGGATAGATTTACGTTTTTCATTGTCAAATTTGACATAGCCAAGATTTTGCTCTAGGTATTTTTCAATCCAGCGTTTTTCTTTGGCAGTGGTCACATGGAAATATTCTGCACCAATGCTGCTACAATAAACTCGCTCTAACACTTGGATGATTTCACGCAGTGTGGCTTTGTCTTTACCGATATTTAGGTCACTGACAGGGTATACCGTGTCTAAATCCGCTTCAGAAAGACCATAATACGCCAAAGTCAATTCTTCAACTTCTGGACGTGGCATCAGTCCTAGGGGATCTAGATTAGCAATACGATGACCACGACGGCGGTAACTGGTAATCAGTTTTTGCACGCCCATTTGGTTGTCCGCAAATTCGCGAATTTCAGAAGGGCTGACAGCGCCTGCAGCTGATTGACCAGTAACTTTGTGGGCAGTGGTATTGCGAGCTAATAGCAAAAATTGGTCTTGGATAGTATGGTGAAGGGCGTTTTTATCATCATCTTTGGCAAACTGCGCAAAGTAAGGAATGTATTTTTCATCAACGCTTTGTGGATCTTGAAGATACTGTTCATAGAGTGATTCAAGATAGACTGCGTTATCTGCTGACAGTTCGGTAAACTGAGCAGATGAGACAGAAGTTTGGTTTTGGTTAGCCATGATTCTTTCTACTGTAGTATTTAAAGGTGGAAATAAAAATTTTAGGGAATAGCCTAGCATTTTTATAATTAACAAAAAATTTTGTTAAGGTAATAGTTACCATTCATTTACTAAATATAGCGACTCACGCCGCTTGGCGTGTATATAAATGGCTATCAAATGGCAGTAAAAGAAGAGTAATGTGAAAGTTAGTTTTCTCCTTCCTTAGAAAACCTAAATGAATATTCCCTATAGATACCTATCGTATATTATACAAAATTAATGATAATTTATCTCATTCATTAGGCTGAAAAGGTATAAAAAATATTATGATATTGGGATATGATTTATTACTTTAATTAATAGATAGCCAGTTACTATGAATTTATCACATCCCAATAAAAAAAGCCCTGTCGATGCAGAGCTTTTTTGTCACTAAACTGTGGTACTAACCTGCTTGGTCTAACAGCATATTACGTAAGTGACCAATCGCTTTGGTAGGATTCAAGCCTTTTGGACAAACCGACACACAGTTCATGATGCCACGGCAACGGAACAAGCTAAATGGGTCGTCTAAACGTGCCAAACGCTCCTGTGTGCTAGTATCACGGCTATCTGCCACAAAGCGGTAGCCATTCAACAACGCAGATGGACCTAAGAACTTATCTGGGTTCCACCAAAATGATGGACAGCTGGTTGAGCAACACGCACATAGAATACATTCATATAGACCGTTTAACTTTTCGCGGTCTTCAGGTGATTGTAGACGTTCAGTCGGTGGCGCTGGCTGGTCATTAATCAAGTACGGATGAACTTTTTCATATTGCTCATAAAATTGGTTCATATCTACCACTAAGTCGCGCACGACAGGTAAACCAGGTAGCGGACGTAAAGTAATTTTTTGTGGTAGCGTGTTCATGTTGATAAGACATGATAGACCGTTTTTACCATTGATGTTCATACCGTCAGAGCCACAAATACCTTCACGGCACGAACGGCGGAAACTGATGGTTTCGTCCATTTTTTTCAAACGGACAAGTACGTCTAATAACATACGGTCAGAGTCTAAAAGCTCAATTTGGTATGTCTGCATACGGGGTGCTGCGTCTTTATCTGGATCGTAGCGGAAAATCTCGATGGTGCGAGTACCTCTGCTCATAATGCTAAACTCCACACGTTTATGGTATTGGTTTATAGGGTCTTTACAATAGTTTGCAAAGACCAAAAAATATTAATTAGAATGTACGTACTTTTGGCTCAACATAGTCTACAGTCAGTGGACTCTTACGAACAGGTTTATAGATAACACGGTTACCTTCAGAGAACCAAAGGGTATGTTTCATCCATTCGTGGTCATTACGACCAAGCGGGGCATACGCATCATCTGCCGCACGTTCGTAGTCAACGACGGTGTGCGCGCCACGACATTCTTGACGCAGGGAAGCTGAAATCATTGTCGCTTTGGCAACTTCATAGAGGTTAGCCACTTCAAGCGCTTCAATACGTGCGGTATTAAACACTTGTGATTTATCAGCTAGGTGAAGACTATTGACCTGGCTTTCAAGTGCCAAGATTTTTTGTACGCCTTCATTCATTGACGCTTGGGTACGGAATACACCTGCATGTTGCTGCATGGTACGGCGGATTTCGTCAGCCACATCTTGCGCATTGAGGCCTTGCGTAGATTGCTGTAACACATTCAAACGCGCCAAAGTTTTGTCAAGGACACGCGGTGATAGTGGCTCATAGTCATGACGGTCAGCGGCATGGAACTCATCGATGATATGTTGACCCGCTGCACGACCAAATACTACCAAATCAAGTAGTGAGTTTGTACCTAGACGGTTGGCACCGTGAACCGATACACATGAACATTCGCCGATTGCATATAAGCCTTTCACGATTTTTTGCTCGGCGTATAAACCTTCCGCATTCGTACCTGCCTCAAGATCTGGCATGACAACCTGACCATGGATATTGGTCGGGATACCGCCCATTTGGTAATGGATCGTCGGTACAACTGGAATTGGCTCTTTGGTAATGTCAACGTTTGCGAAGTTTTTACCAATTTCATAAACCGATGGTAAACGCTTCATGATGGTATCCACACCTAAGTGGGTCATATCAAGTACCACGTAATCGCCCTGTGGACCACAACCACGACCTTCTTTGATCTCTTGGTCCATTGAGCGTGATACAAAGTCACGCGGTGCCAAGTCTTTTAGGGTTGGCGCATAACGCTCCATAAAGGCTTCGCCATCTTTATTACGAAGTAACGCACCTTCACCACGACAACCTTCGGTCAATAATACGCCCGCACCTGCGACGCCTGTTGGGTGAAATTGCCAAAATTCCATATCTTGTAGTGGAATACCGGCACGCACTGCCATACCTAGGCCGTCACCGGTGTTAATAAAGGCATTAGTAGACGCAGCGAAAATACGACCTGCACCCCCCGTTGCTAGCACAGTTGTTTTTGCTTGGAATACGGCAACACGACCTGTTTCTTGCTCCAGCGCGATAACACCGTTAATGTCACCTTTGCTATCTTTGACCAAATCTAGCGCAATCCACTCGATAAAAAACTCTGTGCCTTGCTCAAGATTTTTTTGATATAGCGTATGCAACAATGCATGACCCGTACGGTCAGCTGCCGCACACGCACGTTGTACCGCTTTTTCACCGTAGTTGGCAGTATGTCCGCCAAAGGGACGCTGATAAATCGTACCGTCCGCGTTACGGTCAAATGGCATGCCCATATGCTCAAGTTCATATACCACTTTTGGTGCTTCACGACACATATACTCGATGGCGTCTTGGTCACCTAACCAGTCAGAACCTTTGATGGTGTCATAAAAGTGAAAGTGCCAGTTATCATCACTCATGTTACCCAAACTTGCGCCAATACCACCTTGCGCAGCAACCGTGTGAGAACGCGTTGGGAACACTTTGGTTAATACCGCAACATTCATACCGCCACGCGCCAATTGTAGCGACGCACGCATACCAGAGCCACCGCCGCCAACGATAACCGCATCGAAGGTTAAGGTTTGAATATTGCTAATGGTGTTGTCTTGTTTTGTTGCCATTGCTTTAATTTCCTAAATGATGGTTCGATTCTATCCATACACATACTTGAAAAGCCATGGATGTCAAAATCGATAAATACGTTAACAAAATTTATCTAACAGGATGTTTAGAAGAAAATCATCACGCCCCAAAATAAATAAACCAGGACTGCAAGAATCATGGCAGATTGCAGCACAAAACGTAAACCATTTGACTTAACGTAGTCTGTTAATACAGTCCACATCCCTACCCACGCATGACCCACTAATGCTAGTATCATCAATAGCGTAAATAAGCGCATCGGTAGGCTTAGCATAAAGCCTTGCCATAATTCAAACGTTGGTTGGTGGGTTAAGAACCAACCCAACATCACCAATGAATAAACTGCCAATACAACCGCACTAATACGTTGTACCACCCAATCGCGAGAGCCTGAGCCTGTTAAACCTGTTGCACTTTTCATTAGAACATCACCCATACAAATGAACCCACAACCCAAAGCGCTGCAAGCACAAAACCAATGAATGTCGCAGTGCGACCACTGTTTAATTCTTCATTCATGCCCATGTCGGCAAATAAATGTTTGAAGCCCATCACAAAATGGTAGCCTAATGCAGCCACAAAAATCCAAGCCAAAAACTTCACCAATGGGCTCGTAAAAATATCTGCAAAGCCTTCAGCACTGGCAAGCGACGTTTGAAAAATCCATAACATCACAGGAATTAGGAGAAATAGCACCACACCAGAAACACGGTGGGTAATTGAAGCCAAAGCAATTGGGTTTTTTGAATTAACATTAATTACTTGGCTTAAAGGAAGGTCAATCGGTCGGTTGCTTTTCACAGCGGGCATCCTTTATTCGCAGTTATAACTTACCTGTGTTATCGCTATGCCAATATCCAAAATATCAAGCACGAACTTCAAATCACTTGCAGGATTTGATGAATCACATAGCCTGTCAAAAAACAGGTAAATCGAAGATAAGGAATAGCTAGCGTACTTTGGATTATTTAAATAATAGATAGTTATTAGCCGCAAACCTAATCGTATCTCACAATTAAAAACTAATAAATTACCAACTAATAATCGACAAAAAGCCACCCACAATTTACTTTTTAATTTTGTTAAATTACAAAGCTAAAAAGTAAATTATGTTTAGCAAATATTAATAATACAAAGCTAGCCACCAGTAAAATTTTTATAATTATAAGAGTCTTTGATTACAAATACAAACAAAAACAGAAAAAAAACCATCTTTTATCAAACCCCTGTAGCGCACTATTAAAATTCAGAAATAATTTGATAAGATTCAGCGTTTTGCCACCCACTCTTCTAGATAGTTAACCGTATCAAGGGTTGATAGAATGTCAGTAGTATAGAGCATAGTTTTAGCTAACTCCTGTTAATTATAACTAACTGTTTGTACGCGTAAGGCGTAAATTTACTTTCATTTTTGGCAAAAATGCTGTTAATATAGATATGTTTTAGTTTTGGGTTTTCGCTATTTTTTCGCTATTAATAAAGTCGCCCTGCACGTCTCTGTGTGGCTGGGCATTCACCTATCCTTGTCATTGCGCCAATGTATTTGAGCAAGTATA
>NZ_DALZSV010000011.1:53897-55363 GCF_032014955.1 Moraxella sp. CTOTU47724 | reverse complement strand
AGTGGTTTATGATTTATTTTCAAAAAGGGATATCTTACCGATTGCGAGTGCATGAATGTCGGAACAATTAAGTCTAAACTTAAATATCAAGCAGTCCGCGAGTATCAGTGACTTTAGTGGTCCAGGCTGGGTATCAATCATCGATGTGGTGCGCCAAATGCATGTAGGGCTATTGACGCAGCTGTATCTATACGGCGAGCGCGATACAGGTAAAACCCATCTACTCAACGCTATCTGCGAATCTTTCCGTGATATCGACCAATCTGTTATTTATCTATCACTACGTGAGCTGATAAACGCCAATATGGATGCCATGGTGTTGTCATCGCTAGAAAATACCACAGTGATTGCGCTTGATGATATGGATGAAATTCAAGGTCATCCTGAGTGGCAAGAAGCAGTTTTTCATCTGATTAATTTATCGCAAGAATACGGCAATAAAATTATTTTTGCCAGTCGGTTGCCGGTCAAGGCGTTAAATTTTGAGCTGCGAGATTTGCTATCAAGGCTTGCGCGAGCCGCAACTTTTCAGTTGCCAACGGGCAGTGATAAGCTTGATAGACAGCTAATTTTGGAATCGGTATTACGCCGTCGTCATTGGCACTTTGACCCGCGCATTATTGACTATTTGCTCAACGAAGGCCCACACCGCATCGGTGCGATGTTGGCAGTGTTAAACGAATTGCAGCCATTGTTTTCCAACATGGAACGCACCCCATTAAACAAAGTGACCAAAGCCAAAATTCAAGATGCGATGAACATCATTGATAATTTAACGCTCAATTTTGAATTGGCGGACTTTGATGAAATTGCAGAAAATGAGAATTTTTTAGATTTTTGACCGGGTTTGTCATAGGAATTGCGTGATAAATGGGTTAGAATCCATTAACAGTTTGATGTAAAACAACAGGATATCCTATGAATAAACAGTACTTATGGACGGCTGCCGCGTTGACTGCGGGCGTGTTAGCAACCACACAAACATTTGCCCAGGTCACCTTGAATGTTGCTGATAATACCGTGGTGACCGCCATTAATGGTCAAGAAGTCAAAAACGGCTTGCTTTCAAAACCGCAAAAAACCTACAAACTTGAGCCAGGCAAACATGTAATTACTGCCAAGTACAATCGGTTGTACGAGCTGCGCGGTGACAATCACGATGTGTTACGTTCAAGCAATATTAGCGTTCCAGTAGAGCTTGCCGACAATCAAACGTATGTGTTGGATATGCTAGGTCAACCAGAAGACTATAATGCCGCTAAAGAATATGTCAAACAACCCACACTAGCGGTGCTACAAGGTAAGCAAATCATTGCAAGTCAGCAAGCCACATCCAGCAGTAGTTCAAGCATTTTTAGTGGATTGGGTAATGCGTTAGGCGGTGTGTTTGGTGGTAGCTCAAAAGCGGTTGAAGCCAATCAACAAACCATCAATGCCTTAGGACAATCAGGGGGCGCGATTCCCGC